>JAOTUO010000299.1 GCA_029863845.1 Myxococcales bacterium | reverse complement strand
ATCAGCAACTCGACGGTCGAGATCGAGGGCGACACCGCCCGGAGCCGGACCTACGTCATCAATCCGATGGGCCTGCCCAAGCCCGACGGCGGACTCCAGATGTTCACGGTGGGCGCCTACTACATCGACGATCTCGTGCGCACCGACGCGGGCTGGCGCATCGCCAATCGCTACGAGGAGCAGGCCTACCTCGACGGCGCGCTGCCGCAGGCGCCCCAGCCGGTGTCCTGAGCGGAGCTCAGTCGTCGCGCGGCGCGCTCTCGCCCTGCTCGGCCAGCGCGAGGTTCGTGTAGCGCGGATCGTCGGTGACCTCGCAGACGACGTGGGGGGCGAGCCATCGGGGGGGCGTGGGGTTCTCCGATGCGGTCTCGAGCTCGACCTCCGCGAGGTGGAGATCGCGGTCCAGGAACTCGTCGATCTCCCACACGAGGTTTCCGTCCGGGACCCGGTAGCGGCGTTTGCGGATCCGGCAGTCCTTGGTCAGCGGCCACAGCCGGTCGAAGACTTCCTCGCTGCACGGCTCTTCGATCTCGATGCGTTCCACGCCGCGGCCGAGCTTGAGGGTGCGGGTGTAGGTCGTCGCGTCGTCGCTGCGGACGCGGCGGATCCGCTCGCGCAGGATATCGCCGGGCAGCCAGCCCTGGTGGATCTCGACCCCCTCAGTCGCAGCGTCGAGGTCGGGGAGTCCGCGGAGCAGGTACTTGCGCTCGATCTCGACGCCGGCGGGGGCGACGCGCACGAGGATCGAGGCGAGTCGCTCGACGTCGTCCACGAGGATGTGGACGCCGCCCTCGATCCAGTCGCCTTCCAGCACGGCGAAGAGGCCGTCGATCCGCTTCTGCACGAGCCGCGTGAGCTCGAGCAGCCCCGGGCGGGCCGTGCGCCGGGCCTCCTGCCGCAGGCGCTCGCCATCCCCCTCGCGGGCCAGGGCGTACAGCCGCTGGGAGTGCTCGGTCTCGGCAGCCTCCACGGCCGGGCCCAGATCGCGCAGCAGCACGTGGGCGTCGTGGAGGTCCCCCAGGACGTCCTGGAGCCGCTTGCAGCGACTGACGACCCCGGCTGTCCCCTCCACCTGGGGCCGCAGGGGCTCGAGCAGGTACCGGAGGCGCTTGCAGCCGATCCGGGACCGGTGGCACTCCGCCTCGGCCTCGGCCGAGCTCACCTCTTCGAGCAGCCGGGCGAGATCGTTGGCGTACTGGCGCGCCTTGTGGGCGAGCGCGTCCGCGAACACGCCCGTCGGCTCGGACGGGCGGGTCAGGTGCGTCTGCACGCTCATGACCTCCAGGCGATCGCGAAGGTCGTCGTGGAGGGCGTCGAAATCCCCGCGAAGCTCCGCGGAGACCCGGTCCATGGCTTCGCTTCGCTGCCGCTCGAGCCGCTCGGTGAGCCAGACCAGCCCCAGCCGCTGCTGGCCGCCCAGCTTCGTGCGCTGCTCCGCCAGCCACGCCAGCGCCACCTCGGCGTCGCGTCCGCCGCCGGTGGCGGTCTGGAGGGCCCGCAGCGCCCGGCGGTGGCGCTTGGCCAGGCCCTTCGCCAACTCCGGCTTCCAGGCCCGGGCCGTGCTGCGCAGGCGCCGGATGGCCACCCGGAAGTCGTGCAGCGCTTCCGCGTCATCGGGGTCGCGGAGTCGGAGCGATGCTGCCCGGGCCTCGGCCAGAAAGCCCAGGGCGATGCGCCGAGCGGCCTCTTCGGAGGAGCGCAGGAGGATGTCCGAGGGGAGGGACATGGGGCCTCGGGTCAGGGTAGAGGTGGAATCGGCACTCCGCGAGCCGAGCCTGTGGGGTTTCGGGCCTCGTGGCCGGGGCCGGTTGCTCCGATACCGCTCCGAGGGCCCCGGCGGCCTGGAGTAGACTGTTCGGGGCCGTTCTCGGCGCGGCGCGCGGCCCAGGCGCCCGGGGGGTGGCCCGATGCGAGGATCGCGAGCCATGAACCCGTCCAGCCCCGGCCGTCCGACGCCGCCGCCCGATCCCGAGGCGGCGCCGCGGTCGCAGGAGTTCGATCTCTCGTCGTCCGAGTACTACCTGAACCGCGAGCTCACCTGGCTAGTCTTCAACGGCCGCGTCCTGCACGAGGCGGAGGACGAGCGGACACCGCTGCTGGAGCGGATCAAGTTCCTCTCCATCGTCGGCTCGAACCTCGACGAGTTCTTCATGAAGCGCATCGGCGGCCTCAAGCAGCAGCTCGGCGCCGGCGTTCGCGAGCTGACCGTGGACGGGCGCACCCCCCAGGAGCAGATCCTCGAGTGCGGCGAGGCGATCCGCGACCTGGTCGATCGCAAACGGAAGCTGCTGCGGCTTCTCACCGAGGAGCTGCGCGAGGAAGGCATCGTGCTCGCCCGTTACGACGAGCTGTCCGAATCGGACCAGTCCAGCCTGCGCGACTACTACCTGAAGAACATCTTCCCCCTCGTCACGCCCCAGGCGATGGACCCGGCGCACCCGTTCCCCTTCGTGTCCAATCTGTCGCTGAACCTGCTGATCACCCTGCACCATCCGAAGGACGCGACGCCCTCCCTGGCCCGGGTGAAGGTGCCGGTGGGAGCGGGCATCCCGCGGCTGCTGCGGGTGCGCACGGACGACGTCTTCGTGCCGCTCGAGGAGGTCATGGCCCACAACCTCGATCTGCTCGTGCCCGGTATGGAGGTCGACCGCTGCGAGCTGTTCCGCGTGACGCGCAACGCGGACACCGCCCTCGACGAGGAACGGGCCGACGACCTGCTCGCCATGATCGAGTCGGAGCTCCGGGAGCGGAAGTTCGCCCCCATCGTTCGCCTGGAGGTGGCGAAGGGGATGACGCCGCACCGTCGGGGCATGCTGGCCGCCGAGTTCGGGCTCGACGAGGAGACCGACGTCTTCGAGGTCGAGGGGATGCTCGGAGCGCGCGACCTGATGGAGGTGGCGTCGATCGATGTCGCCGAGCTGCACGATCCACCCCACCACCCCGTCGACCCGCCGGAGCTGACCCGCGACCGCAACATCTTCCACGTGCTGCGCGACGCCGGGCCGATCCTGCTGCAGCACCCCTACGAATCGTTCTCCACGTCGGTCGAGCGCTTCCTGCGGGAGGCCAGCGAGGATCCGAAGGTTCGCGCCATCAAGATGACGCTCTACCGCACCTCGGCCGAAACCCAGGTGATCGACCATCTCATCAACGCCGCCCGCAACGGGAAGCAGGTCGCGGTGGCGGTGGAACTCCGGGCCCGCTTCGACGAGGGCGCCAACATGCGGTGGGCCTCCCAGCTGGAAGAGGTGGGGATCCACGTCAGCTACGGCGTCGTCGGCCTCAAGACGCACTGCAAGACGATCCAGGTCGTTCGCCAGGACTACGACGGCCTGCGTCGCTACTCCCACATCGGCACCGGGAACTACCACGCCGGGACCGCGCGGCTCTACTGCGACTTCGGCCTGCTCACCGCCGACGACGCGATCGGCGGGGATCTGACGGAGCTCTTCAACTACCTCACCACCGGTTACAAGCCGAAGCGGAAGTACCGGAAGATCCTGGTGGCGCCGTCGCTGCTGAAGCCGGCGCTTCTGGAGAAGATCGAGCGCGAGATCGTTCACCGGCGCAACGGAGCCGAGGGGCGCATCCAGTTCAAGCTGAATGCCCTGGAGGACGCCGACATCGTTCGCGCGCTCTACCGCGCCTCCCAGGCCGGGGTGCAGGTCGATCTCATCGTCCGCGACACCTGCCGCCTGCGGCCCGGCATCCCCGGCCTGTCCGAGAACGTCCGCGTCGTGAGCATCGTGGGCCGCTTCCTGGAGCACGGGCGGATCTTCCACTTCCACAACGGCGGCAGCGCCGAGTTCTTCATCGGCTCGGCCGACTGCATGAAGCGCAATCTCGAGTCGCGCGTCGAGGCCCTCACCCCCGTCGAAGACCCGCGGCACCAGGAAGAGCTGCGGCGGGTGTTGGAGGTTCAGCTCGAGGATCCGCGCGGCGCCTGGGACATGCAGCCCGACGGGAGCTACGTGCAGCGCCGGCCCGAGAAGGCTGGGAAGGCGCGCCACAGCCAGCGGATGCTGATCGATCGGGCCGAGAAGCGCCTCAAGGAGGCCACCCGCCTGCGGAAGCGCAAGCCCAAGGGAGTGGCGCGCCGGGCGCATTCCTGACGGTGGCCGGAGCCGAGGGCGATGCCTCCGCGAAGGGCTCGGCCATCCCAGAGGTTCTGCGTTCGTCTTCGGTTCACTACGCGGCGTCAGCCGCGCTCGTCGTCTTTGCGGTCGAGTTCGAGGCGCGCCAGGAGGCGGGGCGTCACCAGCCACACGAGCCCGCCCTCGCCGAACCCGACGTCGCTCCAGCGCTTCGCTTCGAAGTCGATGCGCAGGAGCGCTGCCGTCGGAACCTCGATGCGGCCGCCGCCGATCAACCGGCTCGCGAGCTCCGACCACGTGGGCTCGTGGCCGACGACCAGAAGTCTTTCCAGTCGATCGTCCTGCTCGACGATCTGGCCCAGCACCGCGTCGGCGGAATCGAGGTAGAGCGCCCGCGAGTCGCGTAACGGGCACGACCAGCCGCCGGCCTCGGCGGCGAGCTCGGCGGTGGTGCGGGCGCGCACGGCCGAGGAGCTGAGGATCAGCTCCGGCGCCTGGCGGATGCGCGCAAGATAGACGCCGATGCGTCGCGCGGCCGACCGGCCCCGCCTGTTGAGCGGGCGTTCGTGATCCCCGGCATGGGCGGCGGACCGGTCCGACTTGGCATGGCGCAGGAGGAAGAGGCTCTTCACGCGCGCGAGTCTCCGGCACGTCGGCCCCGGCGGCAACGGGGTGGTGACGACGCGCGGCTCAGACGGCGGGGTCTGAGCGCACGAGGCCCAGCCACTCGAGAATCACGCCCTCGCGCAGGCCCCAGTCGCTGAGCGTGTAGCCTTCGAGACCCAGCTCGTCGGCCAGGGTGGAGAGGATCAGCGCGCCGGTCGGGAGCAGGTCCGCGCGGCGACGGGACACGCCGCTCATCTGCCGCCGCTCGGCGTGGCTCGAGCGCAGCAGCTCGTCGCGTGCGTCGTCGATCTCGCCGGCCGGAAGAAAGAGCTCGTTCACCGAGCGCGTCGGCCGCAGGCCGCGCCGCGCGGTGATCCGGCGCGCCAGCGCCACCGCCGTGCCGCCGGTGGCGATCCAGACGCTTGACCGCAGGCGAGCGATCT
>JAOTUO010000298.1 GCA_029863845.1 Myxococcales bacterium | reverse complement strand
CGCGTTCCGACCCGGCGAGCGCGTCGCGTCAGCCACGGTGCCACCCCGGCGGCCGAGCCATTCCCGGACGGGGCCGAGGCGGATCCCGCAGCGAAATCAAGCGCAGGCCGCCCTCGGTCGCCGGACGGCAACGCGTTCCGACCCGGCGAGCGCGTCGCGTCAGCCACGGTGCCACCCCGGCGGCCGAGCCATTCGCGGACGGGGCCGAGGCGGATCCCGCAGCGAAATCAAGCGCAGGCCGCCCTCGGTCGCCGGACGGCAACGCGTTCCGACCCGGCGAGCGCGTGGCGTCAGCCACGGTGCCACCACGGCGGCCGAGCCATTCGCGGAGGGATCCGCCTCGGCCCCGGCCCTCCCGCTACGTGTAGACGATCACGCTGCGGATCACTTCGCCGCCGCGGAGGTGCTCGAACGCCGTATTGATCTCCTCGAGCGTCAGCCTCTCCGTGACCAGCTCATCGAGCTTGATGCGGCCCGCCATGTAGCGGTCCACGAAGCCCGGCAGCTGTGTGCGACCGCGCGTGCCCCCGAAGGCCGTACCCTTCCAGGTGCGACCGGTAACCAACAGGAAGGGGCGGGCGTGGATCTCCTCTCCCGCACCCGCGACGCCGATGATGACCGACTGCCCCCAGCCGCGGGCCGCGCAGGCCAGTGCCTGCCCCATCACCTCGACGTTCCCGATGCACTCGAAGGAGTAGTCGACCCCGCCGTCGGTGGTCTCGACGAGCGCCGCGACGATGTCGTCCACCTCTTGCGGATTCAGGAATTCGGTCGCCCCGAGCTGCCGCGCCAGCTCGAACTTCTGCGGGTTGATGTCGATCCCGATGATGCGCTCCGCGCCGGCCATGACGGCCCCCTGGACCACCGAGAGCCCGACGCCGCCGAGGCCGAAGACCGCGACCGAGGCGCCCGGCTCGACCTTCGCGGTGTGCAGCACGGCGCCGATGCCCGTCGTGACCGCACAGCCCAGCAGGCACACCTTCTCGAGGGGGGCGTCCTTCCGGATCTTCGCGAGGGAGATCTCCGGCACGACGCTGCACTCCGCGAATGTGGAGGTCCCCATGTAGTGATGGATCATCCGCCCGCCGTGGGAAAGACGGCTCGTGCCGTCGGGCATGAGACCTCGCCCCTGTGTCGCGCGAACCTGCACGCACAGGTTCGTCTTCCCCGAGAGGCAGTATTTGCAGTTTCGGCACTCTGCCGTGTAGAGGGGGATCACGTGGTCTCCCGGCGCCACCGCGGTGACGCCGGGACCCACCGCCTCGACCACGCCGGCCCCCTCGTGCCCGAGCACGGCCGGGAACAGGCCCTCGGGGTCCTTGCCGCTCATCGTGTAGGCATCGGTGTGGCACACGCCCGTCGCGGCGACTCGAACGAGGCACTCCCCCTCCCGGGGGCCCTCGAGATCGATCGAGTCGACCTCCAGGGGCTTGCCCGCCTCCCAGGCAATCGCCGCCCTCACCTTCATCGCACTCCCTCCGCGGTCGCCCGCTCCGCCGGCGGGTGGCCGCCCCCGGATTCGCGCAGAACGGACCCGCTTCACGCGCTCCGGGCTCAGACCGTGGTCGCGATGCCCCCGTCGACCGGGATCACGGCGCCGGTCACGTACGCGCCCGCGCGCGAGGCCAGGTAGATCGCCACTCCCACCATGTCCTCGGGTTCACCGATCCGGCCCATCGGACACGAGCCGATGATGGCGTCGCGAAAGTGGTCGAGGGTCGCGGCCATCATCTTGCTCTCGAAGGGTCCGGGCGCGACGGCGTTCACGGTGATGCCCCGCGGCGCGAGCTGCCTGGCGAGAACGCGCGTCAGGTGGTGCACCGCCGCCTTGCTGGCCGAGTAGGCGTAGGTCTCCAGCGCGGGGACGTGCAGACCATCGATGGATCCGATGTTCACGACGCGCGCGGGATCCCCGGGCCGCGCGGCCTTCTCGAGCTGGGGCAGCAGCGCCCGCGTCAGGTGGAAGACGGCCTTCACGTTGAGAGCGAGCACCTTGTCCCAGGCGGCGTCGGAGTATTCGGACAGGGGAGCGGCCCAGTTCGCCCCGGCGTTGTTCACGAGGATGTGCAGGGCGGGCTCGCGGCCGGCGATCTCGCCCGCGAGGCGCACGGCCTCGGCCTCCCGCGAGAGGTCGGCGGGAGCGGCGATGCAGGTCCCCACCTTCGACAGTTCGGCCGCTACCTCCTCGCACGCGGCGTGTTTGCGCGACGAGATGTATACGCGGGCGCCGGCCTCCACGTAGCCGCGCGCGATCATGAGGCCGATTCCGCGCGAGCCCCCCGTGACGAGGGCGACCTTGCCTTCGATCGAGAACAGGTCCGTCACGAGCGCAGGTCCTCCATTTCCGTGTCCTTCGCGGCGGCGGCCCGCCCGAGCTCCGGGCCCGGAACTCGCCGGCCGGCGGTCGAGCGGGGCACGGCGATGGGTCGCAGCTCGCCCGAGGCCTCGGCGTACGCGAGGCGGATGACGAAGTCTCGGTCGCGCGTCATGACGAAGGGGATCGACCGGACCTCGAAGTCCGCATCCTCGCTCAGGTCGACCGCAGCCAGCGTCTCCTCGAGCGACTTCCCCGCCTTCACCGCGGCTTCGACCTCGCTCCAGAGCTCGCGCAGGAAGCGCTGGAAACCGAGCAGGCCGTCGCGGTCGGTCACCGGGCCGTGGCCGGGGATCACCGTGTCGAATTCCAGGCGCAGGATCCGGCTCAGCGCCGCGTCCCACGCGCGCGTCGAGCCTCCGGCTCGGACGTCGATGAAAGGGTACTCACGGTTGAAGAGCAGATCGCCGGCGTGCAGCACCCGGTCTTCCACGAAGAGCACCACCAGGTCTCCGCCGGTGTGACCCGGTCCCGGGTGGTACGAGCGGATCGTCTTGCCGCCGATCTTCATCTCGTGGGACTCGTCGAAGGTCCGGTTCGGCAGCGTGCCCGCGGCGGCGCCGTCCCAGTAATCGGCGTCCAGGTACACCAGGTAGTCGCGGGTGCGCTGCGTGGCGACGAATCTCGCGCCCAGCGCGAACGCGGGATTCCCGTGGGTGTGGTCGCGGTGGTAGTGGGTGTTGACGATGGCCTGGGTCGGTCCGCCGCCGAGCTCCTCTGCGAGCTCGCGGAGCTGCTCGCCCTGGAGCCGGAACGTCATGGTGTCGACCACGACGGCGCCCAGCTCCGTCCGGAGCACACCGACGTTGCCCGCGATTCCGTTGGTGACGACGTACACGTCGTCGTTGACGCGCTCGACCTCGAAGGACGTGACTCCCGTGTAGAGCCAGACGGCCCCGATCCCGGCCAGCAGGATCACGACCGCCACTGCGGCTCCTACGCCCCGCGCCATGTCTCCCCCTCCGCTGCCGGCCGCCGGCCGCGGATCATACCGCAGGGGCGGGAGCCGCAGCGGCTCCCGTTACCCGGTGCAGTCCTCCACGCGCTTCATGTGATCCGCCAGGACGGGCCGCTCCGAAATCAGGGCGTCGAACTCCGGAGTCGGCCCCGACAGGGCCGTGCGCAGCTCCCCGTAGACGGCGAGATCGGCGGCGCTCACGCGATCCGCGAAGAAGAAGGGACGCTGTCCGAGCTGCCCGATCAGGTCGTCGAGCCGCAGGCCGGCTTCGCGAACCAGCACGTCCTCGGGCAGACGCCCCAGGCCCTGCACCCGCGGCATGCTTCCGATCTGCCGCGACACGATCAGGCCGACCAGCGGACGCAGGAGCGCGGGGACCGTCGGAAGGATCTGTCGAATCGTCGCCGCCTCGTTCTTGGGCGACCAGCGCAGCGCCATGACGTACCAGTAGAGCGACTCGTCGGACCAGTCTTCGAGCATCCGCTGGGCCGCGGCCGCGGAGGGATCGTCGGAGAAGAGCGGCGGGTCGGGCTGGATCTCGTCGAGGCGTCGCAGGATGAAGGTCGAGTCGTAAACCTTTTCGCCGTCGACCTCGAGTACCGGCATCTTTCCGGTCACGCGGTTCCAGCGCTTGAGGTCGCCGGGCGACTTGAGGTCTACCTGACGGAACTCCAGCTTCTTGAGCGCGAGAGCGCGCGCGACCTTCTCCACAAACGGCGAGATTCGGGATCCGTAGAGGTTGATCTTCGGCATGACACGGTCCTCCGCAGCCGGCGCCGCGGTCGCGACGCCGGCCGGATTCGCAGCGTCCTAGGCGCCGGCCATTTCTTCTTCGATGATGGCCTTGTACGAGGGCCGCGAGTGGATCCGCTCGACGTAGGCCGCGACCCTGGGCCAGCGCTGCGCATCGACCTTCTCCCCGCCGTGGGCGAAGTTCACGAAGGGCGAGGCCGCCGCGATGTCCGCCACCGAGAAGTGCGTACCGACGAGCACGTCGCGGTCACCGATCTCGCCCTCGAGGTAGTCGAGGATCGGGGGCAGGCTTTCGCTCAGGGTCTTGCGCACGAGCTCTTCGTCGGGCTCCTGCTTGAAGAAGCGGGGTTGCACGAAGCGCTGGAAGAACACCGCGGTGAGCGTGTCCACCAGCTTGGTGTCGCAGTATTCCTCGTACCAGAGGGCGCGGCCGTACTCCTTCGGGTCGGACGGGTAGAGCGCCGGCTCGGGGTGCGTGCGCTCCAGATACGCGATGATGCAGCTCGAATCGGACAGGTTGAAATCGCCATCCTGCCAGCAGGGGATCTTTCCGAGGGGGCTGATCTTCCGGTACTCGTCCCTCGGCCCGAAGGGCAGCTGCGGCACCGCGTCGTAGTCCACGCTCTTCTCCGCCAGGGCGACGCGGACTTTGCGCACGAACGGGGACAGGTTGACTCCGTGAAGGGTGGGCATGGTCGGGCTCCTTTGTCGTTGGGGGGGGTGAAACGCCGGGTCCAGGGAACCGGCGGCGAGTCCGAGGATCTCCTCTCCTCACGCCAGCGGACGGCACGGCGCGTCCCGGCACGGCCGCACGCGTGCATCCTGCCAGTAGTCGAGTTCGAAAATCAATGCGTTCTTTCGAATCCGCGACCTCGGGAATCCGGCCCTCCGGGCGGCGGCCCGCGGATGAAACCGGTCCCGCGCCGCCGAGGCCGGCGGCGGGCGGCCGAGCCCTGGCGGGGGTTCCCGCGGTCGCGGCTCCTGGACCCGGCTAGGAGCCTGACCCAAGACTCGCCATTTGGTAAGCATGGCGGTCATGGGGAGTGAGATCCAGTTCAAGGGCTACGAGCAGCACCAGGGTCA
>JAOTUO010000297.1 GCA_029863845.1 Myxococcales bacterium | reverse complement strand
CCGTCCAGGTCAAGGGAGAGGCGTCGATTGCGTACGACCTGGCCTCCCTCGACGTGGGATCCACCGTAGCGGGGAAGGATCTTCCCGGCGTTCGCGAGCACGCGATTTCGACCCGGCCCATCGTCGACCTGGTGGAACGCGTGCAGGCCGTCGTCCGCCGGGCGAACGTCGGGAGCGGCGAGCTTCGCCTCGTGATCGTCGGAGCCGGGGCGGGCGGTGTGGAGCTGGCCTTCTGCTTCGAGGCCCGGCTGAGACGCGAGGTCGGCGCGGGCTGCCGGGTCCTGCTCCTCGACGCGGGCCCGGGCCTGCTCGCCGAAGCGACTCCGCGCCTGCGGGCCCGGCTGGAGAGCGCGGCCCGCCGGCGCGGCATCGACTGCCGCTGCGGCGCGCGGGTGGCGGGACTCGACGCGGCGAGCGTGCAGCTCGAGGACGGCGAGACGCTGCCGGCGGACGCGGTGATCTGGGCCACGGGAGCAGCCGCCCATCCCTTTCTAGGGGCGTCGGACCTTCCGGTGGACGCGGGCGGATTCGTCCTCGTCGGACCCACGTTCGAGGTGGAGGGTCGGAGCGATCTCTTCGCGGTCGGCGATTGTGCGAGCTTCTCCGGCGCGTTTCGCGTCCCGAAGGCCGGCGTCTACGCGGTCCGCGCGGGGCCCGTCCTCACGCGAAACCTCCGCAGCCGGCTGCGGGGCACGGCCCCGACCGCGTACCGTCCGCAGCGCGACTTCCTCTCCCTCCTCAACCTCGGGGACGGGACCGCCGTCGGCGGCAAGTGGGGCCTCGCCTTCGAGGGGCGTTTCGTCCTGCATCTCAAGGACTGGCTCGATCGCCGCTTCGTGAACCGCTACGTCTGAGGAGGAGCGAGTATGCGGACCCTCCGAACCATCGAAGCCACCCGCGCGGCCGCCGCGGGGATCGCACTCACGGCGGCGGCCTGGCTCGTCGCGTGCGGTCCCAGCGGGGTCGGAAACGCGGCATCGGTGTCTCCCGCCGAGTTGCTGGCGCTCCAGGAAGCAGGGGACGCACCGCTCCTGCTCGACGTGCGATCGGTGGAGGAGTTCCGCAGCGGGCACGTGCCCGGCGCCGTCAACATCCCGCACACCGAGCTCGCCGCGAGGCTCGGCGAGATCGACGCCGACGATGCGGGCATCGTCGTCTACTGCGAGCGCGGCGGTCGCGCGGCCCAGGCCACCGACGTGCTGCAACGCGCCGGTTTCCGGGACGTGGGCCATCTCGAGGGCGACATGTCCGGCTGGCGCGCCGACGGTCTTCCGGTCGAACGCTAGGCCCGGCTCACGGCGACCGCGTCGCGACGCCCCGATACATGTGGGCCAGCAGGCCGGGGCCCGTGTGGCGAAAGCGCTCGAGACCCGTGAGCTCGAAGCCGCCCTCCTCCACGAGCCGGTCGATCGGGCGGTTCATGTTGCAGCCGTCGGAGATGCGACGCCAGAGCGGATTGAGGCGGTCCTGCCAGCGAGCGGTGGCCGCCGACGGCGCGCGGCCGTGCTCGATGAAGACGTAGCGACCGCCCGGCTTCAGCACGCGGCGCATCTCGGCCAGCGCGCGCACGGGATCGCGGATCGAGCACAGCGTCCACGTGGTGACGACGCAGTCGAAGCGGCCGGCGTCGAAGGGAAGCTCTCCGTCCGCGCGAAGCGTGCAGCGCTCGAGGGGGAAGCGAGCCCGCCCGACCCGCTCCTCGAGGGCGGGCAGGCCCTCGGCCGCGCGACGATCGAGCCCCGTCACGGACTTCACGCTGGACGCGTAGAAATCGAGGTTGAGTCCGGTCCCGAAGCCCACCTCGAGGACGTCGCCCTCGGCGGCAGCCAGGGCCTCCGACCGCAGCTCGTTCATCTGCCGCATGACCCAGTCGAGCATCCGCGGCTGGAACCAATCACGCAGCCCCATTGTCCACCCCCGGTTGCGCGGCCCCCGGCGCCCCGACCTCTACGTCGACCTCGCGCTCGAAATCGCCGCCTTCCCAGCCACCCGGGTCGAGGCGGGGGTACTTCTCGCGGAAGGTCGCGAGCATGGCCGCGAAGGGAACGTCGACGAACTCCCCCCGATCGCGCACGTACTCCATGTGCCGGTTCCCGTCCCGGTCGAAGGGGTGATAGATGGCGTCGTGCCGACCGTCGAACTCGAGGGGCAGCAGGCGGAACTTGTCGCAGAGCTCGACGTTGAAGGCCGGCGTCGCCTTGACCCAGCAGCCGTCGAGGTGGATCGCGGTGTAACCGTGCCAGTAGAACACGTCGGTCTGCATGCGATCTCGCATGCGGGCCGTGGAGAGGTGGTTGCGGACGTCGGCGAAACCGAGCCGCGCCGGGATCCCGGTGGCGCGGCAGCAGGCCGCGAGCACCACCGCCTTCGCCACGCACCAGCCGCGGCCCGCGGCCAGCGTGGCGCCCGCCTTCAGGTCCTCCAGACGGACGGCGACGGTGTACGGGTCGTAGCGCAGCCCGTCCCGCACGGCGTAGTACAGCTTCACGGCGCGGTCCCGCGGCTCGGCAGCTCCCGACGCGTGCCGGTTCGCGAAGGCGACGACCTTCGAGTGGCTCGACTCGACCGTCGCGGTGGCTCGAAGGCAGCGCTCCGGGGAATTCTCCTCCAATCGCGTCACGGTCCCAGGATACCGCAGGCCCTCCGGCGGGACCGAAGCCGGCTGCGCGGAGCGCGGAACTGGTGTATGCAGACGGGTGGTTACCGACGAGGAGGAACGCCGTGATCGCCACCGGAACGCCGGCCCCCGGCTTCTCGTTGCAGGATCAGTTCGGTCGCACGATATCGCTCGCCGACTTCCGCGATCGGCGGCACGTCCTGCTGCTCTTCTACCCGCTGGACTGGACGCCCACCTGAAGCCAGGAGGTCCCGGACGTGGAGGCTCTGCTTCCGCGCTTCCGGGCCGCCCACACCCAGGTCCTGGGTGTCAGCGTCGACAGCGTCTACTCCCACGCCAACTGGGCCCGCAGCCTCGGCGGTATCTCGTTCCCGCTGCTCTCGGACTTCGAGCCCAAGGGCGCGGTCGCCCGCTCCTACGGCGTCTACCTGGAGAAGCCCGGCATCACGGACCGGGCAACCGTCATCATCGACAGCGGTGGGACGGTCCGCCACGGCTCGTCGGTGACGCCCGCCGGCAAGCGCGACATCGAAGAGCTGGCCGCGCTGTGCGAGCAGGTGGCCCGGGAGTCCGGCAGCCGGACGCTGGCCTTCGCCGAGGCCGAAGGTCTGGGATCGGACGCCGTCCTCTACGTGAAGAGCCACTGCGGCTTTTCGCGCGCGGCGCAGCTGGCCGTGGACAACCTCCACGCGACGGGCCTCACCGTGAAGAACGTGAGCGACGACGCGCGGGCGCTCGAAGAGCTGCGAGCCGCAAGTGGCAACGAGACCGCGCCGTGCCTCGTGCTGCGAGGCACGGCGGTTCCCGAGTCCCCGGTCATCGTGCGCACACTGGCCGACCGGCTCGCGCCCGTGACCTGAAGCGCCGTTCCGGCGCCCCAGCAGCGGCGCGGGGAGCCGGCAGAACGGTCTCCGCAGCGCAGAGGCCGTCTAGCGACCCCCGGGCTTCGGCGTAATCGGCAGCCAAGCCATTCAAGTATCTAAAATCTATAAGCAATCTGAGTCAAGCCCCGGGGCCGCCGGCAGCCTATTGTGTTGAAAACACTACAGATTTCCCACGATTCGGCCGAAGACTCCTCGATTCCAAAACCTCGGGTACTTCCTACCCCCCGGGAGGAACCGCGATGCCGCCCCGTCCCTTCAGGTTCTCGCTTCTCGGCCTCGCGCTGGCCCTCGTGCTGGCGCCCGTGGCCGCGTCCGCATCCGAGCCCACCGACCTCACCCCGTTACCTACCCCGTGGATGGGTACGGCCGTTGGCGACTCCTCGCTCCACATCGGTCACAAGGCCTCTCTCAAGGGGGATCACAAGGCCTCGTGCAAGGGGGGGGATCACAAGGCCTCTAGCAAGGGCAAGAGCACGGTTTCTCGGATCCTCGGGAGCTGGGCCTCGCTGAATTGGGCGGCCAAGAACCGGGACCGGGATGCGATCGAGCTGGACGTCCGGGTCGACGAGCAGCGCGTGCAGATGACCGAAACCGGCACATCTCGTCAGTGGGGGGGGACCTACGCGAAGCGCGGGAAGCACGGCACGAAGCTCCGGGTCGTCTACGACGAGGCCTCGATGTCCGCCCTGACCGAGTATCTGTTGGACCGCGTGGCTTCGATGCACCGCGCGCGCGACATGAGCTCCAGCGACCTCGACTTGTCGATCGTCGACTACGACGTGAAGATCAAGGTCGACCCGGAGCGGCGTCGCTTCGCAGTGAAGGGGAAGGTGCGCTACGCGGCCACCCACGCCGGACAAGAGAAGCCCGAGCACGGCAGCTATCACTTCTCCGCGAAGGGTGACGCCCACGAAGATACCGTCGTCGTCAGCGAAGAACCCGCCCAGACCCGCGTGCTGCTGCTGGGAGACAACGGCTCCGAGCCCCAGGTGGAGGCCGCGCTGGCGGCCGCCGGACACGCCGTCACGACGATTGCGCTGTACTCGGACTGGGACGGCGTCACACCGGACGTCTCCGAGTTCGACGTCGTGGTCTACCTGGACGGCTACGACTACGGGAAAGGTCTCACGCCGGAGGCCGACGCCGCGGTGGCGGCCTTCGTGGCCAACGGCGGCGGACTGGTCCGCACCGAGTGGTCGGTGTGGGCCGGTATGGTCAACGCCGAGACCGACCGGCTGATGCCCCTGACCTACGCGGGGACCTACAAGTCCGCTCCCGAGTGGAACGTGATCCTGCCCGGACATGCGCTGGTCGCGAACGTGCCGACCGTATGGTACGACACCAACGGCTACAGCTACGCGGATCCGGACGCGAGCGCGACGGTGGTGATGCAGTCGGAGGGGGGCTACCCGCTGCTCACGTACCGGAACGACACCGGCGGGACGGTCATCCACATCAACCATGACCTCACCTTCAAGGGCACGGCCATCGATTCCAACGCGCTCCAGCTCTTCGTGAACGCGGTCGAGTTCGCGGCGCCCACGGCGGGTCCGTAGGCGCGCGCACCGGTCAGCGATCGGGCCCGCGCGCAGCCTCCGCCGCGAGCCAGTCGCGGCTCTCGCACTCGCGGATCCGCTCCGGCGTGAGCGGAGCCGCGCGCGGAGCGCGAACGACGCGGCGTCCGGCGACGACCCGGAGATCGGGCTCGAAG
>JAOTUO010000296.1 GCA_029863845.1 Myxococcales bacterium | reverse complement strand
CGAATCGAGGGGCCCCAGCCCGCCCACGCGAGAAGGAGTCAACATGCCGGACCTCAAGGGGACGAAGACCCACGAAAATCTCAAGGCCGCCTTCGCGGGAGAATCCCAGGCGAACCGCCGCTACCTCTATTTCGCCCGCCAGGCCGACATCGAGGGCTACCCCGACGTCGGGGGCCTGTTCCGCGACACGGCCGAGGCGGAGACGGGCCACGCCCACGGACACCTGGACTACCTGAAGGTTGCCGGGGACCCGGCGACCGACAAGCCCATCGGAGCGACCGACCAGAACCTGGCCGCCGCGGTAGCGGGCGAGACCTACGAGTACACGGAGATGTACCCGGGCATGGCGAAGGCTGCGCGCGAAGACAGATTCGACCAGATCGCGGAGTGGTTCGAGACGCTCGCGAAGGCCGAGAAGTCCCACGCCGGGCGATTCCAGAAGGCGCTGGACGGTCTGGAGAAGCTCTAGGCCCGGAACGCGACGGCGCGGGCGCCTGCCCTCGAACGGTGCCAGCGCCCGCGCCCGGCCGAAGCCGCCATGAAGGTCACGCCGCCGCAGCGCCCGTCTACGGACCTGCACTACGGCGACCCGGACTACGCGGACCCGCAGCCGCTCGAACACGAGCTGCGACGCGTAGGCGAAATCTGTCACCAGTGCCGCCGCTGCCTGCCGCTGTGTCCCGCCTTCCCCAGGCTCTTCGAGCTCGTCGACGCGACCGATCGCGAAATCGACGGCGTCGCCATGGCGGGCTTCGATTCCGTCAATGAACTGTGTTACCATTGCAAGCTCTGCTACAACCACTGCCCCTACACGCCGCCCCACCAGTGGGACGTGGACTTCCCCCAGCTCATGCGGCGTCACCAGATCGCGCGAGCCCGTCGCGACGGAATCCCGCTGGCGCGTCGGCTCACGACGCGCACGGACCTCCTCGGCGCGCTCGGCTCGCTGGCCCCGGGTTTGATGAACTTCGGCAACCGCAACCGCCTCGCTCGCCTCGTCATGGAGAAGACACTCGGAATCCACCGAGACTGGGTGCAGCCCTCCTTCCACCGCGAGACGGTCGGGCGCTGGTTCGCCCGACGGCGAGCAGCGGGCGTCGGCTCCAGCGGGAGCGTCGCTCTCTTCACGACGTGTTCCGTGAACTACAGCGATCCGGCGGCGGGGCGCGCCGCCGTGGAGGTCCTCGAACACAGCGGCGTGCGTGTGGAGCCGGTCTACGAGCGCTGCTGCGGCATGCCCTTCACGGACACGGGGGACCTCGACGCGGCCCGCCGGAACGCCGAGCGAAACGTGGCGGATCTGCTGCCCCATGTCGAAGCCGGCGCCGTCGTCGTCGCGCCCGGACCTTCGTGCTCGCTGATGCTCAAATCCGAGTACCCGAAGCTGCTTCGCAGCGACGCGGCCGCCCGCGTCGCCGGGGCCACCCGCGACCTGATGGAACACCTCTACCATCTGGCGCGCGAGAAGAAGCTGAAGCGCGACTTCGCGCAACCGCTCGGAAGAGTCGCCTACCACGCCCCCTGCCACCTGCGCGCCCAGAACGTCGGCTTCCGCGCCGCCGACCTCCTGCGCCTGGCCGGCGCGGAGGTGACGCTCATCGACGCCTGCTCGGGCGTCGATGGCACCTGGGGCATGCAGGCCCGTTTCCACGACGCGTCCATGCGCGTGGCCGCCGGACTGCTCGAGCGGCTGGAGGCGGCGCAACCCGACGAGATCGCCACCGATTGCCCGCTTTCCGCGCTGCGCATCGAGGAAGGCACGGGGCGCAAGGCGCTGCACCCCGTGGTGCTCCTGCACCGCGCGTACGGGATGGGTGCCGCATGAGGCGGCTCACCCTGGACGAGATCGTCGACCGCGAACGCTACGAAGCGCTGCGGCCCGACTACCGCGAGGCGGTCATCGCCCACAAGCGCCACCGGCGCATGAGCCTCGGCGACCGCGTGACCCTGCTCTTCGAAGACCGCGAGACCCTGCGCTTCCAGGTGCAGGAGATGCTCTGGGTCGAACGGATCTGCGAGCCCGAGCGAATCCAGCACGAACTCAATGTCTACAACGAGCTGATGCCGGCGGATCGGGAGTTCTCGGCGACGCTCTTCATCGAGATCACCGACGCTGGCGCGGTCCGGCGCGAGCTGGACCGCCTGATCGGCCTCGACGAGCACGTCGCCCTGGTACTCGGCGACGGCGACGCCGAGGAGACGATCCCGGCCCGCTTCGACCCCAAGCAGTTCGAGCAGGACCGGATCTCCGCCGTCCAGTACCTGCGCTTTCCCCTCGGCGACGACCCGGCGCGCCGCTTTGCCGACACCGGATCGCGCGCGCGAATCCGCGCGAGCCACCCGAACTATGGGCGCGATGCGGAGATCCCCCCGGACGTTCGCGACAGCCTTGCCGCGGATCTCCGGCGCGAGCCCGATCCCCTACTGCGTCCCGCGGGAGTCCCCGCACCGGAGCCGGTCGGCGTCTTCGCCTCGGCGCGGGTCCGGGCGCTCCGCGCGGCCCGGCCGCTGGCGCCGGGGCACGTCATCGTGGAGCCGGTGCATCCGACCGGGTCGCTCCTCGAGGTGGACGCGGACCTCCTGCGCGAGCTGCTCGAGGTCGTGAAGCAGGTGGCGAAGGAGGTCGTGGCTCGGCACGGCAGCTGCCGCGTGCACACCGACGTGGGTGCCGGCCACCAGCGCATGCGCTGGCACGTCTACGCGCCCGGCCCCTGAGGCCCCGCCGGTCCTCGCTTCACGCGGCGGCGGGCTCGACCGCTGAACTCCGCTCGGCTCCGCCTCGCTGCGCGCCCGCCGGCGGCGGCGGGCTTGACCGCTGAACTCCGCTCGGCTCCGCCTCGCTGCGCGCCCGCCGGCGGCGGCGGGCTTGCTCACGCAAGCGCCGCGAGGGGCTGCGGGACGATCGAGTCCCCGCATTGCCTGGCCTGGGCGATCACGCGGTCGACGATCGTCTCGATGGGAACGGTCGGCCGGAAGCCGATCGTCCGTTCCAGCCGTGAGAGATCCGGAACCCGGCGCCCCAGGTCCTCGAAGCCCTGGGCGTAGGCCTGCTCGTAGGGAACGCGGATGATCCGCGAGGCGCCCCCGGTGCAGGCCCGCACCAGCGAGGCCAACGCGTTGATCGAGATCTCGCGGTCGTTCCCGACGTTGAAGACGCGGCCCCTCGCCTCATCGCAGGCGACGAGGCGCAGCAGGCACTCGACGACGTCGGAGACGTCGGCGAAGCAGCGCCGCTGGTCTCCGCTTCCATAGACGGTGATGTCCTCGCCGGCCAGCCCCTGGCGCACGAAGGTCGGAACCACCATGCCGTAGCGCCCCGTCTGGCGCGGACCGACCGTGTTGAAGAGCCGCGCGATGATCACCGGAAGCGAGCGCTCGTTCGCGTACGCGAGAGCCAGATACTCGTCGATCGCCTTGGAGCAGGCGTAGCCCCAGCGGCTCTTGGTGGTCGGGCCCAGCACGAGGTCGTCGTCCTCGGCGAAGGGAACCCGCACCCCCTTGCCGTAGACCTCGGAGCTCGAGGCCAGCAGCACGCGCTTGCCCTTCTTGGCGGCCGCCTGCAGCACGACTTCGCAGCCCCGGATGTTCGTCTCGATCGTACGCGTGGGGTTCTCGACGATGAGCTTGACGCCGACGGCCGCAGCCAGGTGGAAGACGACGTCGGCGCGGTCGACCAGCTCTCCGACCCGCTGCTCGTCGGTCACCGAACCGATCCGGTGGTGGACGCGGGGAGAGTCGAGCAGCGAATCGATGTTGCGCATGGAGCCGGTCGAGAGGTCGTCGAGGATCCACACCTCCCAGCCCTCCGCGACGAGCCGCTCCGCCAGGTGCGATCCGATGAATCCCGCTCCTCCGGTGACCAGTGCGATCATTCCCTCTCCTCGCAACGCGGGATCCCCTCCGGGATCCGCGCAGCCAGGCCCGCGGCAATGGCGACCGCGGCGCTTCCACGCATCGAGGGTCTCCCAGGCGATTCACTCACTCTTCGGAGCGCCGCGTCGCGACTTGATGCCCCGGGGGCGAATCCGAAAGAGGCAGGATTTCCCTTTGAACATGGCTGTTTACAGGTCCGGATCGCGGCCGCCGGTGGCACGGCGGCGCACCGGCGCGCGCCCGGCCCCGGATGGAGCGAACTCGAACGGCGCGGGCGTCGGCCGGGGCCTGGCGACATCCGCGCCGCTTCCGGGTCAGGCGCACACGTCCCGTGATCATTATCCGGGCAGGGGCTGCCCTGTCACTAAGCATCCATCGCCCGGCGGACGCCGCGGACCACCCGCGAGCGACGCTGCGAGCGCCGGAGGCGCGGCGACGCGGCCCTTCGGCGGCCGTCTTGGATCTGGCACATGCCTTGCTTTCAGGCGGGCCAACTCGAGCAGCGACATGCATTCGAGGGAGGGTCACCCCATGCGCTTCGGGCTCCACGGCATCCTCAGGCTCGTTTCGTTCCTCGGCCCGATCCTGGCCCCCCGTGGGTCTCTGGCACAGGACGTCGAGGGGATGGTCGCCTCGAGCACGATCAACCACGGTGACGTCGGGTGGATCCTGACCAGCTCGGCCTTCGTCCTGATGATGACGATCCCGGGTCTGGCGCTCTTCTACGGCGGTCTCGTCCGCGGGAAGAACGTGCTCTCGATCCTGATGCTCTGCTTCGTCACGGCGGCCGCGATCAGCGTGACGTGGGTGTTGTGGGGCTACTCGATCGCGTTCGGGCCCGATCACGGCGGCCTGATCGGAGACCTCACGCTCTTCGGCCTCCAGGGAGTCAGCTGGGAGATCGGCACCGTGGTCGAGAACATCCCCGACCAGGTCTTCATGGTCTTCCAGCTGATGTTCGCGATCATCACGCCGGCGCTGATCGTCGGCTCCATCGCCGAGCGCATGAAGTTCTCGGCCTTCCTCCTCTTCGTCGTCATCTGGTCGACCGTCATCTACTCGCCGCTGGCCCACTGGGTCTGGGGCGGCGGCTGGCTGGGTGGGATCGGCGCGCTGGACTTCGCGGGAGGCACCGTCGTCCACATCTCCTCCGGCGCGTCGGCGCTGGTGGCGGCCTTGATGCTCGGCAAGCGGCGCGGCTACGGGAAGGACCCCATGCCGCCGCACAACGTCCCCTTTGTCGTCGTGGGTGCGGCACTGCTGTGGGTCGGATGGTTCGGCTTCAACGCCGGCAGCGCGCTCGCCGCCAACGGCCTCGCGACGATCGCCTTCGTGAACACGAACACCGCCACGGG
>JAOTUO010000025.1 GCA_029863845.1 Myxococcales bacterium | reverse complement strand
GAGCCGCGCGAGCACTGTGGCCCCGTGCTTGCGCGTCGCGGCGTCCTTGCCCGCGAGCCCCTCGGCCAGACGCGCGTTCAGGTCGTCCGGAAGCCGGCGCCCGCGCGCCGCCTCCCACGCCGAGGCTCGGTCCGGATGGGCGTCGCGCCAGCGGGCAAGCGCCGTGTCGGCCTCGGCCCGCTCAACGCGCTTGGCGGCGGCGCGCTCGGCGAAGTAGGCGCTGACGTCGTCGGGGATCCAGAACTCGGGCTGGAGCGGCCATCCGACCGCCTCCTTGGTGAGCTTCACCTCCTCGGCGCCGAGCTTCTCGCCGTGGGCCTTGCTCGTGCCCGCCTTGTTGGGGCTTCCGAGACCGATCGTCGTCCGCATGATGACGAGCGACGGTCGCTCGACCTCGTCGCGCGCCGCGGCCAGGGCCGCGCTCAGGCCCTCGTGATTCTCGCCATCGAGGCGCTGGACGTGCCACCGCTGCGCCTCGAAGCGCTTCGCCACGTCCTCGCTGAAGCTGATCGACGTGGGGCCGTCGATCGTGATGCGGTTGTCGTCGTAGAGGTAGATCAGGTTGCCGAGTCCGAGGTGCCCGGCCAGCGAACCGGCCTCGGCGGAGACCCCCTCCATCAGATCCCCGTCGCTCACGATCCCGTACACGTGGTGATGTCCCGGTCCCTCGCCGCCCACACCGAAGCGGGCGCGGGTCAGGCGGCCCGCCAGCGCCATGCCCACGCCGTGGGCGAAGCCCTGGCCCAGCGGCCCGGTGGTGAGCTCGACGCCCGGTGTGTCGCCGTACTCGGGGTGGCCGGGCGTGAGTGCGTCGAGCTGCCGGAAGCGCATGATCTCGTCGAGGGAGAGATCGAAGCCGAAGAGGTGCAGCAGCGCGTAGAGCAGCATCGAGGCGTGGCCGTTCGACAGTACGAAGCGGTCGCGCAGCGGCCAGTCCGGATCGGAGGGATCGAAACGCAGGTGCCGGTCCCATAGCTCGAACGCCGGCCGCGCGAGACCCATCGGAGCGCCGGGGTGTCCCGAGCTGGCGCGCTCCACGGCGTCGACGGCCAGGAACCGGATCGTGTTCTCGATGCGCTCGCGCAGGTCGGGGCTGGGGGGGGTCATCCTGTCTCCGACGGAGGTAGCGGGGATCGGGGGCCGTCCCAACGATACAACGATTCGCCGACGCCGGGAACGGTGGCGAGGAAGCGGGACGGGGTGGTGGGTTTCGAACCCACCGACAGAACGAAGACCTCGGGTCCGGTCCATCCGTGAGCGAGCCGACGCCTCCGCCCCTTCCTCACCAGGCCGGTCGCGCCTTGCGATGCGCCCGCGCAAAAGCCCCCTTGCCGCGCTTCGCCCGTGCGGCTACCTGGGGGCTGGCGTTTCCCGGTGCGAGGCCGGGGGGCGCCTCCAATCGAACGAGAATCGAGGTGATCGATGGTGGACAAGCAACGGGTCGGCAGTTGGGTGCTCGTAGTTCTGATCGGCGCGGTCCTTTGCGCTCCGCTCGGATGCATCGGTGCCCAGGGTCCGACCTTCGGCCTCTGGTCGGACGTGAAGGGCCCGATCCAGGGCGGCAGCGGCAGCGGGTCGAAGACGGGCGAGGCCTGCTCCCAGCACTGGTTCGGCGTCGTCGCCCTGGGCGACGCGAGCATCGCGACCGCGGCGAAGAACGGCGGCATCAAGCGCGTCGATTCGGCCGACTACTACATGACGAACCGGATCGTCATGGGCACGTTCTGTACGGTCGTGCGCGGTTCGTGAACCCGGATTCTGCCGGGGGCGGGAGGCCCGCGAGCACGGTCCTCTCGCCCCGGCGCCGCTGGGCGCTGGCGGCGAGCCCCTTCCCTCAACCCATGAAGAAGGCGTTGAGCTTGTTGCCATCGGGGTCGCGGAAATACCCGGCATAGAAGTTGTCGCCACGCGGACCCGGCGCACCCTCATCCTTGGCCCCGAGCTCGATCGCCTTCCTGTAAAGCGCGTCTACTTTGTCACGACTCTCCATCGCGAGCGCAACCATCACGCCATTACCGACGGTGGCAGCATTCCCATCGAAGGGCTTGATCACTGACAGGGCTGGTGCCTGAGGGGAAGTGTTCCAAGCGATGAACGTTTCAGTCTCCATGAAGCGTTTGGCGCCGATCTCTGCAAGAAGCGGGTCGTAGAATCGCGCCGCGCGTTCGATATCGTTTGTCCCGAGTGTGATGTATCCGATCATGCTTTCTCCCAGGTTTCGTGACACCTGACGAACTGGGCGTTCAGTGGCCGGAGCCGCCGCCAGCGCCCGCTCGAAGCGCCTGAGTTTCAATTCCCAATTCTATCAGAAGCCGCTCGGCGGGTGCGGTGACCCGCTCGGCGGCGGCGCCTCGTCAGGCGGTTTTGCAGCGCTTCGCTGAGCCCCAAAGCCGCCAGGAGACGAGCGCAAGCCGCGGAAATGGCAGGCCAAGGAGAGCGCGCTGAAACAGCCCGCTTCCGTTTCGTTCTGGCAGGGACCCGCCGATCGCGATGAGCGCGCAGAAGCTCAGGACCGAAGTAGCAATGGGGTAGGAGACCATCGAACGGCGCTGCTCGAGTTGACGGAACCGAAAGGCGAGCATGAGAGGGCCAACGCCAGCGCGGGGTCGGCGAACACGGACACGC
The DNA here is from genome assembly GCA_029863845.1 of Myxococcales bacterium. Lineage (GTDB taxonomy): Bacteria > Myxococcota_A > UBA9160 > UBA9160 > SMWR01 > JACZXC01. The sequence goes on along the minus strand of JAOTUO010000025.1, from coordinate 19,075 downwards.
ACAAGGACCCCGGATCCCCGGTCCATGGCGACCGAAAGAGGGCAAGCAACGCCAGAGACGAGAGAAAGACGAGGAGAGCAGGCGCTCACCAACGCGATCATCACCGGCAAGCTCTGGATCCGCGCCAATCAGGAGTTTGAGACCATGTTCAAGCTCGACCGGCCTCCGAGGTCGACCCTGCGAGACGTCGAGTAGCGACCCTCCCCGGACCCCGGCCGAGGCGCTAGCTTGTGCGAGAGGAGAGGGTCATGCAGCGAATCGGGATCGTCGGCTGCGGCCTGATGGGATCGGGCGTCGCCGAGGTCTGCGCGCGCGCGGGCCGAGACGTCGTCGTCTGCGAAAGTGACGATGCGGCGCTCGCGCAGGGCCGCGTGCGGATCGAGCGCTCGCTCGAACGCGCCGCGAAGTCCGGCAAGATCTCGGCAGCGGACCGAGAGTCGACGTTCGCGCGCATCCGCTTCGCGACCGATCTCGAAGAGTTCGCGGACCGGGAGCTGCTGATCGAGGCGGTCTACGAGAACGAGGCGGCCAAGATCGCCGTGTTCGAGCAGCTCGACGAGCTGGTGCACGACCCGCATGCCATCTTCACCTCGAACACGTCCTCGATCCCGATCATGAAGCTCGCCGTCGCGACGGGACGCCCGGCGCAGGTCTGCGGCCTGCACTTCTTCAACCCGGTGCCGGTGCTCGATCTCGTGGAGCTGGTCCCGTCGCTGCTCACCAGCGACGAGACCGCCGAGCGCGTCGAGAAGTTCGCCGCGGAGGTCCTCGGGAAGCACGTGATCCGCTCGAAGGACCGGGCCGGCTTCATCGTGAACGCACTGCTGATTCCCTACATCCTCTCCGCCGTCCGGATGGCCGAGTCCGGGTTCGCTTTGCCCGAGGACATCGACGCCGGCATGGTGAGGGGCTGCAACCACCCGATGGGTCCGCTGGCGCTGGCCGATCTGATCGGTCTCGACACGACGATGGCCGTCGCGGAGTCGCTCTACAAGGAGTTCAAGGAGCCGCTTTACGCTCCCCCGCCCCTGCTTTCACGCATGGTCGAAGCGGGACTTCTCGGACGCAAGACCGGACACGGGTTCTTCGAGTATCCGCCCCGCTGAGGTGGATCGTGCGCTCTCCCCCGGGGCCGGCGACACATCGATCCGGGAGCGTTGGTCGATTCCCAATCAATGAGGAGTTCCTGGCATGGCCGGTGCGATGAAGGATGTGCGTGAAGTCATTCTCTCGGGAAGGGCCAGCGGGGCGGATTTTTCCGCACTGCCGCTGCCGGAATCGATGAGGGCGGTCACCACCCACAAGGACGAGGAGGGACTGTTCGAAGGGCTCGAATCCCGCGAGAAGGACCCGCGGCGCAGCCTGCACCTCGAGGACGTGGCGGTCCCGGAGGTGGGTCCCAACGAAGCCCTGGTCGCCGTGATGGCGAGCAGCATCAATTTCAACACGGTCTGGAGTGCGATCTTCGAGCCGATATCCACCTTCCGGTTCCTGGAGCGCGCCGCGAAGCGGAGTCCCTGGGATCAGCGCCACGACCTGCCCTACCACATCCTGGGCAGCGACGCCGCCGGAGTGATCCTGCGAACGGGACCGGGCGTGACCGTGTTCAAGCCCGGCGACGAGGTCACCGTTCACTGCAACTACGTGGACCTGCAGGCGCCCGAAGGGCACGACGACTCCATGCTCGATCCCGACCAGCGGATCTGGGGATTCGAGACCAATTTTGGCGGCCTGGCCGAGGTCGCCCTGGTGCGCGCGAACCAGCTCATGCCCAAGCCCACGCACCTGAGCTGGGAAGAGGCGGCCTCCATGCCCCTGGTGAACTCGACCGCCTACCGCATGCTGGTCAGTCACAATGGCAGCCCGGTCAAACAAGGCGACATCGTCCTCATCTGGGGAGCGGTCGGTGGACTCGGAGGATTCGCCCTGCAGTACGTGCTGAACGCCGGCGCGTTCCCGATCTGCGTGGTCTCTTCCGAAGAGAAGGCCAGGCTCTGCGAGACCATCGGGGCGCGGTGGGTGATCGACCGCTCCGCCGAGGGATATCGTTTCTGGAACGCGGACGGGTCGCAAGACGTCCGCGAGATGCGGCGCTTCGGCAAGAAGATCCGCGAGCTCACCGGCGGCGAGGATCCCGACGTGGTGTTCGAACACCCGGGGCGGCAAACCTTCGCCGCCAGTGTCTTCGTCGCCCGGCCCGGCGGCCAGATCATCACCTGCGCCTCCACCTCGGGATACAACCACGAGTACGACAACCGCTACCTGTGGATGAACAAGAAGCGCATCATCGGGTCCCACTTCGCCAACTACCGGGAGGCCTGGGAGGCCAATCGCCTGGTCTGCAAGCGGGCCATCCACCCGCTGCTCTCGGAGACCTATCCCCTGGCGGAGACCGGCGAGGCGGCCTTCCAGGTGCACCACAACCGGCAGATCGGCAAGATCGGCGTGCTGTGCCTGGCGCCGGAGGAAGGGCTCGGGGTGCGCGACGAGGAGGGGCGCGCCCGCCACATCGGGCAGATCAATCTGTATCGCAACGCCGCAAAGGGAGAATTCCGCCTGGTGAAGACCGAGCCGTAACGGGGGCGGGAGTTCCGAATCGCGACGTCGCCCCGGAGAGTCGCCACGGCGACACAGCCTGGGGCAAAGGGCCACGAATCCGCGCTGCCGCGCTGCCACGGGCGGGCGTCGAGCGCGGAAGCGCGGGCGAGCCCTTCCGGGTGGATCCCAGATCTGGTACCAGATAGAGGTCGATTCCTTCCACCACGCGCGCCCGAAGCCGCGAGCCCGTGAGGCCGCGGGAGGGCGTTCCCGATGACCACAGCGCTCACGATCCTGAACGAGGAAGAGGAGCTCTTCCGGCAGGCGATCCGCGAGTTCGCGGAGCGCGAAATCGGCCCGCTGGTCGAGAAGATGGACCGGCAGGGGCACTACGAACCCGAGATCATCCCGATGCTCTTCGACCTGGGCGTCATGGGCATCGAGATTCCGGAGACGCACGGCGGCGCGGGCGCAAGCTTCTTCATGTCGATTCTCGCGATCGAGGAGCTCTCGCGCGTGGACGCCTCGGTCGCGGTGCTTGCCGACGTGCAGAACACGCTGGTGGCCAACGCGATCCTGCGCTGGGCGAGCCAGGATCTCCAGGATCGACTGCTGCCCCGGCTGGCGGGCGGAAGCGTCGGCGCCTATGCCCTGACCGAGCAGAACTCGGGAAGCGATGCCTTCGCCCTCCAGACGCGCGCGGTGGAGAACGGCAAGGACTTCATCCTCACGGGCCGCAAGCTCTGGATCACCAACGCCGCCGAGGCCGAGATCTTCCTGATCATGGCCAACGCGAAACCCGACGCGGGCTACCGCGGAATCACCTGCTTCATCGTCGAGCGGGGCTTCGAGGGATTCGACGTGGGCAAGAAGGAGGACAAGCTGGGAATCCGCGCCAGCTCGACCTGCGAGCTGATTCTCGAGGAAGTCAGCGTCCCCAGGGCCAACGTGGTGGGCGAGGTCGGCAAGGGCTACAAGATCGCGATCGAGACGCTGAACGAAGGCCGGATCGGAATCGGGGCACAGATGGTGGGGGTCGCGCAGGGCGCGCTGGAGGACTCCCTGGGCTACACCGCTGAGAGAAAGCAGTTCGGCCAGCGGATCGGCGAGTTCCAGTCCGTGCAGTTCGAGCTGGCCCAGATGGCGACCGAGATCGAGGCGGCGCGCCTGATGACCTACAACGCCGCGCGACTCAAGGACGCGAGAATGCCCTTCCTCACTCAGGCGGCGATGACGAAGCTCTTCAGCTCCCAGGTGGCAGAGCGGGTCACCTCGCTCGCCATCGAGCTCTTCGGGGGCGTGGGCTTCAGCCGGGAATACCCCGTGGAGAAGCGCTATCGCGACGCCAAGATCGGAAAGATCTACGAGGGCACCAGCCACATGCAGCTGCAGACGATCGCCCGGCAGATCCAGCGCAGCTGAGGGTGCACGGCGGCCGTACCCTTCGTAGTGGTAGAATCCGCCGGCTCAGAGCCTCCACGCAACGAATCAACCCGCGTCCCCGAACGCGTCCCCCTCCGCGCGTACTCGTATGCTCGCGCTAGAGGCGCTCGGCGCCGAACAAGCTCAAGACGTCGTTGCAGCCGTCCTCGATCATCGATGCTCGCGCGTCGCGCAGGAGCTTCTCGATCGGGTACTCCCGGCTGAGGCCGTTGCCCCCGAAGATCTGCAACGCGCCGCTCGCAACCTCGAAAGCCGTGCTCGTCGAAGTCACCTTCGAAGCGATCGCGTAATGCACCTGAGGCGAGCCGCTCAACGTGTTGTACAGCACCACCCGCCGGTTGAGCGAGCGCGCCGCCTCCAGCTTGCGGAACATCTCGAACAGCCGCGCCTTGACGCTCTGGTGCTCGAAGATCGGCACACCTCCCTGGACGCGCTCCTTCGCGTACTGGACCGCGAGCTCCAGCGCCGCCCGCCCGACTCCGACGAAGGTCGACCCCATCCCTCCGTTCGCCTGGCACAGCACCACGTCGGCCCCCAGCGACCAGAGCTCCGGCCCCATGACCATGTAGTCGGCCGGGATCCGCACGTCGTCGAAGAAGAGCTCGCCCTGATTGAGGGCACGCTGTCCGATCTTGTCCAGCGGCTTTCCCTTCGACACCCCGGGCGCGTCGAGCGGCACCAGGAATCCGCCGATTCCGTGTGGGCCGTCCCCGAGGTCGACGGAACAGAAGAGAGCCGCAGCATGCGCGATGGTCCCGTTCGAGACCCACGCCGACTTCTGCCCGCTGACGACGAAGGCATCACCGTCCTTGCGTGCGACGCAGTTCGGCCGCCGGTACTGCTTCTCGCCCATCTTCTCGCCGAACAGGATCAGGTCGCTGCCGTGGTCCGGCTCGGTCGCCGCCCAGCAGCCGATGCTTTCCGGGCTCCCGAAACGTTCGATCAGCTCCGGCTTCCCCGACATCTGCGCCATCATGCGGGGGAATCCACCGGCCCCCAGGCTGATGGCGAGCCCGGCATCGCCCCAGCCGAACTCCTCGCTGACGATGCAGCGCAAGCGGGCTTGCTGCAGGGGTGTCAGCCCCGACCCGGGGTCGGTGAGCGAGTCGAGGCCCAGCTCGCGGACCTTTCCGAAGACCTCCCACAGGATCGAGTCGGGGGCAATCACATCCGCCGGGTCGGCGAGGTGGTCGAGCTGCGTGCCCGCCGGCCGCATGACCTCCTCCGCAAACTTGTGAACGCCGTCGCGAAGGACCCGCTCCTCATCCGAGAGGTCGAACTCGAGATCGATCATCGCCATCACATCGTCCCCCTGTGCGTCATGGACGCGCCCCCGCTAGAAGTCGGGAAGGTCGAGTGCCTTCTGCAGGTAGTGGAGCTCCGCTTCCCGCTCGGGAAGCGGAGCGGGCTCCTGAAGCAGCCTCGCCTGCTTCAGCTCCTCGATGACCTTCTCGTCGCACGGAAAGGGATTGCCGTACTCGTTGAGGTGGAAGATTCCTTCGAACGGCAATCGGGGGCGCTGTCCCCCCGCCTCCCTGGACTCGGCCGGATATCCGACGCACATCAGCAGCAGCACCTTGGCCGTGTCCGGGAGACGCATGTTCTTCTTGATGACTTCCTCGTTGGGAGTGCTGAGGCACGCGGTGCCCAGTCCCTGATCGATCGCGACGAGCGTGGCCTGGGCGATCCCCTGTCCGCAGTCGATCTCGGTGAGACCAGAGGCCTTGATGTGGGGCATGACCTTTTGGAAGAAGGGAATGAGGAAGCTGTCGAGGGTATCAAGCGCCTTTTCCCGATCGACGCCCAGGACCCGGGCGTTCACCAGCTCCTTGAGCCGGTCGCCCTGGTCGTCGAGCGCGGCGTAGTCGAGGTACCAGACGATCACGACGGGCGCCCGATCGATCTGGAACCCCGCAACCGGCGCGGACAGGGACGCGAGCACGTCTTCGCGGGCGGTCGCCCGATCGACGACCACGGCGCGCAGGGCTTGCACGTTGCCCCAGAACGAGGCGCGACGCGCCGCCTCCAGCATCTTCTGGATCTTCGCCAGCTCCACCCCCTTGTGCGGCAGGAGAAAGCGATACGTTCGCCGGGTTCCGATCGCCTCCTGCACTTCCACGGCGTCCTCCTAGGCCCGGTGAGCCTCGCGGTCCCAGGTTTTCGGACCTACACCCCGCCGTTTGAGATCGGTCTTCTGGACGCGGTGGGTCTCCGTCTTGGGCAAGGCTTCGCGGAACTCGAAGTACCGGGGAACCATGAACTTCGCCATCCGCTCCTGGCAGTGGCGAGCGAGCTCCTCGGGAGCGATCTCTTCCCCCTCTTTCAGGACCACGACCGCCATCACGTCGTCCTCGCCCAGCTCGGAGGGCACGCCGAACACCGCAGACTCGAGGACGGCCCGGTGCCTGTTGATCTCGCGCTCGACCTCCCAGGACGAGATGTTCTCACCGCGCCGGCGCAGAGAATCCGTCTTGCGGTCTACGAAGTAGAGGTTGCCCTGCTCGTCGGCGTAGACGAGGTCGCCCGTGTGAAGCCAGCCATCGCGAATCTTGGCGTTGCTCGCCTCTTCGTTCTTGTAGTACTCGGGCCTTCGACGTGCGACATCCTCCACCTCGAAGAGGAGCTCGCCCGGCTCACCCTGCGGCACCTCCTTGCCATCGTCATCCACGATACGGATCGGGGTGTTGGGTTTTCCGATCGAGCCCTTCGGTGCGTTGCCGAAGTTGATCACGGCAAAGCCGCCGCCGTCCACCGCCGCATAGCCCTCGATGATGCGCACGCCGAATCGGCTCTCGAACTCGGCCCACACCGATGCGGGGCAGGCCGCGCTGAAAACCATCCGGACGGGATTGTCGGCATCGTTCGGGCGCTGGGGCTGCTTCATCAGGATCGGGATCATCGCCCCGAGGGCGTTGAACGTCGTTACCCCGTAGCGCCGGATCTCATCCCAGAAGCGACTTGCGGAGAAGCGGCGCGAGAGCGCCATGGGCAAGCCGATGGCCAGCGCCCGCAGGGACGTCAGAAACAAGGCGTTCGCGTGAAACAGGGGCAGGCAGGTGTAGAGGACATCGTCTGGCTTCAACACCGCCCCGAAGACGCGAAGCATGGCGATGTTCGTGGAGCGGTAGCGGCTGACGACCCCCTTGGGTGCGCCGGTCGTACCGGAGGTGTACAGGATGCCGGAGATGGCGTCGGGATCGATCTCCACGCCGGGATTGCGGTCTGACGCGTCCATGATCCGGGCCAGCGTGTGCCAGCCCGAGGGCATCCGTGCCGACGGCGATTCGGTCGTATCGACGATGATCTCCCTCACAGCGGGAAGCGAGTCGCGGATGGGCTCGATCGTCTCGAGGTAATCCGGGTGGCAGACCAGGATGGAGGAGTCGGAATGCCCCAGGACGTGGCGAAGGCCTTCGCCTTTGAGGGCGACGTTCACCGGCACCGCGTACGCCCCCAGCTTCTGGGTCGCAAAATACACGAACAGCCACTCGGGTGAGTTGGGCAACATGATCGAGACCCCGACGCCGGACTGGACGCCGAGCTGGGCCAGGCCGTTGGCTGCGCGATTTACCTGCCGGTTGAGCTCATCGAAGGAAATCGTTCGATCTTCGAAGGAGAGAAAAGGTCGCCCCCCCAGCTTTTCGGACTGTTCGTCGATAAGCGCAGTGACCGTCGTCGGCGCCGCGTCCACTCGTGCTACCTCCGCGAGGGGGGTCCCTCCAGGATGTGGATGGCGATGGCGGCCTCGCCGTTGCTGATGAAGCCGCCGCCGTTCTCGGTGAGGCCTATGCGGGCGCCCTCGACCTGGCGCTTGCCCGCGTCACCGCGGAGCTGGTAGACGATCTCCGCGATCTGCGCGAGGCCGGTGGCACCGATGGGGTGCCCGCGGCACTCGAGCCCGCCACTGGGGTTGACCGGTCTGGATCCCCCTACCTGGGTCGCGCCCGACGCCGCGTAGGGTCCTCCCTCGCCTTCCTTGCAGAACTCGAGGCTCTCGGTCAGGGCCAGCTCGCCGAAAGCGGTGGCGTCGTGCACTTCGGCCGTATCGATGTCGTCCGGGCCGACGCCCGCCATCTCGTAGGCCTTCCGCACCGCGCGGTTGGCCTGGCTGCCGGGCTGGGGGCTGCCCGAGGCGAGCACCGATGCGCGCACCTTGACCGGACGCGCATCGCCGAGGCGCGAGAGAACCTCGCGCGAGACGAGGATCGCCGCCGCCGCGCCGTCTCCCACGGGAGCGCACATCGCCCGCGTCAGCGGATACGAGACGAGACGGTCCTCGAGCACCTCTTTCACGGTCATCGTCATCCGGTACTGCGCGTCGGGGTTGAGCGATCCGTGGGTGTGGTTCTTGGCCGCGATCACCGCGAGCTGTTCCTGCGTGGTGCCGTAGCGCTCCATGTGAGCGCGGCTCGCCATGGAGTAGATGTCCATGAAGGGGCTGCGCGCACCGCCCCCCTCGCCTTTCTCGAGCTTGCCGCTCTTCTCCAGCTCCCTGCGCTTCTGCTCCGCCTCGGCCTGCATGCGCTCGATGAGCTGCGTCGTGACTTCGACGTCCGTGCCTGCGAGGAAGCTGTTGAAGCCCCTCTTTCTGGTTTCGGGGTCGGCGTTAGGAGGAACGAAGGTCTTCTCGGCCCCCACGGCCAGCGCCACGTCGTAGGCTCCGGCGGCCACGCCGAGCCACGCGCCGTGGAAGGCCGACGATCCGCCTGCGCAGGCGTTCTCGACGTTCATGATCGGAATCTCCCGGATGCCGAGCGGCGTCAGGGCGACCTGCCCGCGGATGCAGTGCTGGCCGGTCGACATTCCCCAGCCCGAGTTACCCATCCATGCGGCCTCGATCGCAGCCTGCTTCAGCGGGCTGTGGGCGAGGAGGTTCTTCATCACCAGGCCGGTGAGATCCTTGATTCCGCGATCCGGATACTTCCCGAACGGAATCAACCCGACCGCGACTACGTATACGTCTCTCATGGATGCATTCCTACTGCGTCGCCCTGTCGCTGTCTACCCGGATCCCGCGGTCGCTGGGCGTGCGCTGCCCCTGGAGCGTCCGGTAGCGCAGGTGGCCGACCTCGATGAGATTGGAGCAGGAGGCGCTTGCTGGCGTGCATCCAGTGGATGCCGCCCACGGTTCCGCCAGCCGATAGCCCCCAGGGGACTCGTCACTCCGGGCGTTATCGGACCTCGATCACCCGCTTCTTCTTCCACAGCCTATCCGATTCACTCCGCGCGGTAGAATCGTTCAATTCGATCGACGACCGGCTCGAAACGACAGATCGGACCGAGACGGAACCGCACCGGCTTCTTGCCCTGCGCGCGAAGCTGGACGAGTGGTGGTGCGTAGCCAATGCGAACAACTGAATTCCAGAGGTCGACCAGAATGCATGTGCACAAACCAGCCACGATCGGGCGGTCGTTGCGTACCACGGGGCACCGCGTCTTCATCCACTCATGCATGATACTCGCTGGATGCGCTGCTGTGGCTGCCGAAGCAGCCGACGCGGATCGCCCGAACATCGTTGTCCTTGTCAGCGATGATCTGGACTACCGACAGCTCGGATACACCGGTTACCAAGCGGTGGAGACGCCACACATCGACTCCGTCATTCGGGGCGGGACGTTCTTCACCAACGGCTATGTCAGCGGGCCCGTTTGTGCACCGACGCGGGCGGGCCTGATGACAGGACGCTACCAGTCACGCTTCCGCTACGAAACGCTGACCGGCCCCATCACGCGTCAGATCGCTGACGACTACGGCGTCGACATGCGCGAACTCCTGCTTCCACAACTTCTCAAGGACGCCGGGTACGCGACTGCGGTCATCGGCAAATGGCATCTGGGCTATAACGAGAAGTATCACCCCAATCATCGTGGTGTCGATCACTTCTTCGGGTTTCTCGCCGGCGGTCACGACTATTTCGTCTGGGATACGCCGGCGATTGGGCTGGAGGGGGGACCCATTCTTCGAAATAAGCAGAAGGCTGAGGGTGCCGGTTATGTCACGGAAGCGCTGGCTCGTGAGGCGGCCGAGTTCGTCCGCGAGCACCGGGACAGGCCGTTCTTTCTCTACTATTCGCCCTATAACGTTCACCCGCCGTATGTCGTCCCGAAGAAATACGTTCCGGAGGATGGCGATGTGATGGCGGGGATGGTGAAAGCGCTCGACGACAGCGTGGGTGTCATTCTCGATGCGCTTCGCGCGTGCTCGCTCATCGAGAATACGTTTGTCGTCTATGTCAACGACAACGGCGGCGCGCGAGACAATGCTCCGTTTCGAGGCAAGAAGGGACAACTCCACGAAGGCGGGATCCGCATCCCGTTTGCGATGCGCTGGCCGGGGCGCATCCCGGTCGGATGGGTTTATGACCAGCCGGTGATTCAACTGGACATTCTGCCGACGGTTGTGTCTGCCGCCGGCGGCACGCTCCCGGAAGATCGTGAATACGACGGCGTGAACCTGCTCCCCTACCTGACGAGTCAGAAAACGACAGCACCGCACGAAACGCTCTTCTGGCGTTTTCCCCCGCATGGCCGAGCCGCGCGCGCCGGGGATCTCAAGTTGCTGCTGCCGAATCGGGGTGAGCCGGAGCTCTACGACCTGGCCAGCGATCCCGGTGAGAAGAACAACATTGCCTCCGAGCATCCCGAAATCGTTGCCCGCTTGAAGAAAGCGGTTCGGGACTGGGAAGCGATCGTGGCGAATCCGGATCAGTACGGTCCGTCATCGCCGTGAGCGTCTGACTCATAGTCCTCGATGAAGGCGCCCTGAGACCTACGGTCCCGCCAACCGATAGCCCACACGGGAAGTGTCACTTCGGGCCTCATCGGACCTCGATCGCCCGCTTGTTCGTCCTGGGCGCCCCCGAACACCAAGCGGCCCTACCACGACGCCACGCTCACCAGGATCCGTCACCGCGCTTGCGAGGACTCCGGGGAGTGGCGGTGGTCGGGGTGGTGGGATTCGAACCCACGACGCTGATCCCCCAAAGATCAGGCTCTGGCCGCTGAGCTACACCCCGGCGCGGACAAGACTACAACGTTGTCCCGAAACGATCACGGACCCCCCAGGAGCCCCTTCGCGGGCCCCGGCGCGCCGGGGCGTCCCAACGGCGGGGGCGCGGGCTACTCTCGCCGCCATGAGCGCTGCCGGACGAAACCTCCTCCAGAAGGTCTGGGACGCGCACACGGTGCGCGAGCTGCCCGGCGGGCAGACGCAGCTCTTCATCGGCCTGCACCTGATCCACGAGGTCACGAGCCCCCAGGCCTTCGCGATGCTGCGCGAGATGGGGCTCGGGGTGCGCTTTCCGTCGCTCACCTTCGCGACCGTGGACCACATCATCCCCACCACCTCGCAGCGGCGCCCGCTGGCGGACCCGCTGGCCGAGGAGATGCTGGTGGCCCTCGAGCGCAGCTGCGCCGAGTCGGGGATCCCCCTGTTCGACCCCGCCAGCGGCCGCCAGGGGATCGTCCACGTCATCGGTCCGGAGCTCGGGCTCACGCAGCCGGGGATGACCATCGCCTGCGGCGACAGCCACACCGCGACCCACGGGGCCTTCGGCGCCGTGGCCTTCGGCATCGGCACCAGCCAGGTGCGCGACGTGCTCGCCACCCAGTGCCTCGCGCTGGCGCGGCCGAAGGTGCGGCGCCTCGACGTCGGCGGGAAGCTCTCGCCGGGCGTCTACGCCAAGGACGTGATCCTGGCGATCATCCGCAAGCTGGGCGTCAAGGGCGGCGTCGGCTTCGCCTACGAGTACGCCGGGGCCGCGATCGACGCGATGACGATCGAGGAGCGCCTCACCGTCTGCAACATGTCGATCGAGGGCGGGGCCCGCTGCGGCTACGTCAACCCGGACGACACCACGTTCGACTATCTGCGCGGCCGCGAGCACGCGCCCGAGGGCGAGGCCTTCGAGCGGGCGCGCCAATCGTGGCGCGGGATCGCGAGCGACCCCGACGCCGCCTACGACGACGAAGTCGAGATCGACGGCTCGTCGCTGGCGCCGTCGGTGACCTGGGGCATCCACCCGGGGCAGAGCGTGGCCGTGGACGAATGCCTGCCCGTGCGCCGCGACGCGCCCCTGGACGAGCGGGCCGCGCTCGACGAGGCCTTCGCCTTCATGGGGCTCGAGCCCGGCAAGCCCGTCGCGGGCGTCCCCATCGACGTGGCCTTCATCGGCTCGTGCACCAACGGCCGCATCTCGGACCTGCGCGAGGCGGCCCGCGTGGCGAAGACGGGCCGGGTGGCCCCGAACGTGCGGGCGCTCGTGGTACCGGGCTCCCAGTCCGTCGCCCGCGAGGCCCGTGCCGAGGGGCTCGACGAAATCTTCCGCGCCGCCGGCTTCGAGTGGCGCGAGGCCGGCTGCTCGATGTGCCTCGCCATGAACCCCGACAAGCTCGTCGGGCGTGAGGTCTGCGCCTCGTCGAGCAATCGCAATTTCAAGGGACGTCAGGGATCCCCGACCGGCCGCACCCTGTTGATGTCGCCGGCCATGGTGGCGGCGGCGGCGCTGGCCGGGAAGGTCGTGGACGTGCGGGAGCACCTGTGACGGCGACGGCAGGGATCGAGCGGATCGTCGGGCGCGGCTGCGTGCTGCGCGGCGACAACATCGACACCGACCGGATCATCCCGGCGCGCTTCCTGCGCTGCGTGACCTTCGACGGACTGGGCGAGCACGCCTTCGAGGACGACCGCGCCCAGGCCAAGGGGGACCACCCCTTCGACGACGAGCGCTTCGCCGGCGCGTCGATCCTGATCGTCGGCCACAACTTCGGATCCGGCTCCTCCCGCGAGCACGCCCCCCAGGCCCTCATGCGCTGGGGGTTCCGGGCCTTCGTCGGCGGCTCGTTCGCAGAGATCTTTGCGGGCAACTGCACGGCCCTCGGCCTGCCCTGTCTCACGCTCGAAGAGGACGACCTCGCGGCGCTGATGGACGCGGTCGTGCTCTCGCCCGAGCACGAGATCAGCATCGATCTCGAGGCGCGCAGCGTGAGCTCGCGGGCCGGCGTCGCGCGCGCCGGCATCCCCGACGGGGTCCAGCGCCAGCTGCTCGGGGGAAGCTGGAACGCGACGGCCGTGCTCCTCGAGGCCGGCGACGCCATCGAGGCCACCGCCGCCCGCCTGCCCTACGTCAACGGCTACCCGCGCTGAGAACGGCCGGGGCCGCGGGGAATCCCGCAGCGAAATCAAGCGCAGGCCGCCCTCGATCTCCGCACGGCGCCGTGCCCCGCAGAGGTGCATTCGTCGGCGCATAGCCGGCAGCCCCTTGGCGGCCGAGCCATTCGCGGAGGGATCTCCCCCGGCCCCGGCCGCCCCCCCGCGCAGGCCTAACGCGGCTTGAGGTCCAGGTCCGGCGGCGGGTGGTCGGGCAGCTTCCAGCGGATGTAGGGCTTGTGGGTCTTCACGTGCCAGGCGTTGGCCGCTCCCACGGCCGCGCGGAAGGCCCGGCGGAAGCTGCCCCAGCTCTCGTCCTCGATCGCGGCGCCGAGCGGCGCCCAGGAAACGCGGAGGTACTCCTCCATCGCCGCCGCGTGCTTCGGCCGCGTGAGGATGCCGATCTCGAACAGCTTCCGGGTCTCCTTCCACTGGTACAGGGCGTTGGGCCAGTTCAGCGCCTCGGCGGCGTAGAAGAGCTTCCAGGTGCGGTGGCCGATCTCGGGCATGAGCCGGCCGAGTCCGGGCTGGATCTTCGCGATCTCCTCGATCGCCATGTCCTGCTTCCCGTTCGAGAAGACCATGGCCCTCACGATTTCCCGGACCCGCTCCTCGTCCATCTCCCCTCCCCGCTCGAATCCCGGGGAACGCCTCGCGACCTGAACCGCTAGCGCCCCGGGAACTTCGGATCGCGCTTTTCGAGGAAGGCGTCCATTCCCTCAGCGCGGTCCTCACGCGCCGACACCAGGCCGAAGGCCTCCTGCTCGAGGGCGTGAGCCACGTGCAGGTCGGCGCCCTGCCCCTCCTGGATCACGCGCTTCGCCGCGGCGACGGCCACGGCGCTCCGGGCCGCGATCGTCTCGCCGGCCTTCACCGCGGCGTCGAGCAGCGCCTCGGGGGGGAAGGTCCGGTTCACGAGGCCGATGCGCAGCGCCGTCTCGGCGTCGACCGGCTCGCCCGAGAGCACGAGCTCCTTGGCCCAGGCGACGCCCACGCGGCGCACGAGCCGGCTCGTTCCGCCGAAGCCCGGGATCACGCCGAGCTTCACCTCGGGCTGGCCGAAGCGCGCCCGCTGCGACGCGTAGATCCAGTCGCACGCGCAGGCCAGCTCACAGCCCCCGCCCAGGGCGTAGCCGTTCACCGCGGCGATGGTCGGAGCCGCCAGCCCTTCCAGGTCGGCGAGTGCCGCGTGGCCCAGGCGGCTGAAGGCCGTCGCATCCGCGGGGCTGTGCCCGCGCATCTCCGCGATGTCCGCGCCCGCCGCGAAGGCGCGGCCTTCCCCGGTGAGCACGACCGCGCGCACCGAATGATCCGCGGCCAGCTGCGCGCAGCACCCGCGCAGCGCCTCCAGCGTCGCGCGGTTCAGGGCATTGAGCGCCTCGGGGCGATTCAGGGTGAGGACCGCGACGGGGCCGCGGTGCTCGCATCGGATCGGTTCCATCGGAAGGGTCTCCAGCTCGCGACGTCGGCGACGGGCGGAGCACTCTACCACAGACTTCGGGCCCTCATGGTATGCTGCGGCGCCCGGAAGACCTCCGCCCTCACACCCTTCCAACAGGGGGAACTTCGCCATGGAGACGCCTTCGCGTGTCGCGACGTTCGCCGCCGCCGTGGGCATCGCCGGCGCGGCGGCCCTCGCCCTGGGACCCGCCGCCATCCAGATCGGCGCGGTCTCGCCGTTCGTGGGCTTCCGGATCTTCGGCCTGGGCCTGCTGCTCGGGCTGCTGGCCGCGGTCGTCGGAGCCGCGGCCCTGTGGCGGACGCGGGCGGCCACGGGCCGCTTCGGGCGCGGGCGCGCCTGGATCGGCGCGGGCCTCGGCCTCGGGATCGTCGCCGTCGTCGTGGTCGCCGCCGGGTCCGCCGGCAACGCCCCCATCATCAACGACATCACGACCGACCTCGACGATCCGCCGGCCTTCACGGCGGCCCGGCAGATCGAAGCGAACCGCGGGCGCGACCTCGGCTACCCCGGGGAGGAGTTCGCGAACCAGCAGCGGGCGGGCTACCCCGACCTCGGCCCGATTCTCCTGAACGACCCGCCGGACGCGGCCTTCGCGCAGGCGCAGGGCGCCGCCGCGGAGCTGGGATGGGAGATCGTCTACCGCGACCCGGCGACCGGCGTGTTCGAGGCCGTCGAGGTCACGCGCGTATTCCGCTTCGTGGACGACATCGTGGTTCGCGTGCGCCCGCAGGCCCGCGGTGGCTCGGTGGTGGACGTGCGCTCGAAATCGCGCGACGGCAAGGGCGACATGGGCGCCAACGCCGCCCGCATCCGCGCCTTCCGTGACGCGCTCAACAGCTAGCCGGACCGAGGGACGCGAGGGCCGTGTCGCGGGCCCAGCGGTAGTCCGCCTTGCCGCTCGGCGAGCGCGTGATCTCGTCGACGAAGACGAACACCTTGGGCAGCTTGAACGCCGCGATGTGCTCGCGGGCGGCGCCGCGCAGCTCGTCCTCCGACGGACGCTCGCCTTCCCGCAGCTTCACGATCGCCGTCACCTGTTGGCCCCAGCGCTCGCTGGGCGTGCCGACGACGACCGCGTCGTACACGCCGGGGTGGTGCTTGAGGGCGTGCTCCACCTCCTCGGCGAAGACCTTCTCCCCGCCGGTGTTGATCGTCACGGCGTCGCGTCCGAGCAGGCGCAGCGTCCCGTCCGGAGCCATCGCCGCACGATCTCCGGGCACCGCGTAGCGCACGCCGTCGATCACGGGAAAGGTCCGCTCCGTCTTCTCGGGATCCTTGTAGTAGCCCAGGGGCACGTGCCCGCGACGGGCCAGCCAGCCCTGCTCCTCCGACCCGGGCGGCACGACCCCCGAGAGGTCCCCGGTCAGGACCAGGTTGTCGGCGCTCAGCGCGAAGTCGCCGGTGGTCGCCTTGCCCGTCCCCGTGGAGGATTGGCTGGCCTGGGCGCCGCTTTCGGAGGAGCCCAGCGTGTCGAGGATCCGGATGTTCGGGAGACGTGCGAGGAATTCCTGCTTGAGGGCGGCGGTCAGGATCGCGCCGCCGGAGGTGAGCATCCGGAGCGAGGAAAGATCGTAGTCGCGCCGGCGCAGCTCGTCGGCGAGCGGGCGCCCGAAGGCGTCGCCCACGATGACGAGGACGGTCGCCTTCTCGCGCTCGACGGTGGACCAGATGTCCCGCGGATCGAGGTGCTGCACCTGGGATTGCACGATCACCGTGCCGCCCACGTGCCACATGTTGAACGCGGCCCAGTGCGCCGCGCCGTGCATGAAGGGCGCGGATGGGATCGTGCGCGGTCCCCCCTGGCGCGCGCGCGCCACGATCGCGTCCAGGTCGGGCTCCACGCCCGCCGAGAGCGCGGCGCGGAAGATGTCCTCCTGCCTCCAGAGGACGCCCTTGGGCATGCCCGTCGTGCCGCCCGTGTAGAGCACGTAGAGGTCGTCGGGCGAGAGGTCGCCCGGAGGCGGCGCGGGCCCGGCCTCGGCGAGCGCCCGTTCGTAGTCGAGCGCGCCGTCGAGGAGCGGCTCCCCCGAACCGTCGTCCACCTGAAGCCAGGCTTCCACCTTGGGAAGCTTGTCGCGGATGCGGGCGAGCGTCGGGGCGAAGCAGGCGTGGTAGACCACCGCCCGCGCGTCGGCGTTGCCGAACAGGTACTCGAGCTCTTCGTCGACGTAGCGGTAGTTGACGTTGAAGGGAACCGCCCGCGCCTTGTACGCGCCCAGCATCCCCTCGAGGTACTCGTTGCCGTTGTAGAGATAGAGGGCGACGTGGTCCTGCCCGGACTCCCAGCCCTGGAGCCCGCCGCGCTCCCGGCGACACCCCAGCCCGTGCCGGCGCAGCACGTCGGCGAGGCGACGCGTACGATCCGTGATCTGCGCCCAGGTGAAGCGCCGATCGCGAAAGACCAGACATTCGCGCTCGGGGATCGCCGCCGCGATCGCCTCGTGGATGACGGCCAGGTTCAGCATCGCACTCGCAGGTTTGCCGTGGGCGGCGGAGCCTGCCACAGCTCGCACGCACGCGCCCGCCGGGCCGCGGGCCCCGAGCCCCGTGCGTCGCGACGCCGCCGCGGATCGCCGTGGGCCGCGACGAAGGCGGCGGCGCGGCTCGTCCGGCGCGGTCTCGCCCGCCTTCACGCCTGCAACAGCAGGCCCGTCAGGTAGTGCCCTTCGGGATGGTCGATCGAGACGGGGTGATCGGCGGGGGGGCCCAGCGTCCGCAGCACGCGGACGCTCCGATCGGCGTCGAGCGCGGCCCCGAACGCGATCTTGCGGAAGAGCTCCGGTCCGATGTGGTGGGAGCAACAGAAGGCCAGCACGAAGGCCCCGGGCGCCGCGCGCCGCAGTCCGAAGAGCAGTACGTCCTTGTGGGCGCGCGCCGCGCGCGTCACGTCCCGACGCCGGCGCGCGAGCGGCGGCGGATCGATCACCAGCAGCTCGAAGCAGTCCGCCCGCTGCCGAACGAACTCGAAGGCATCCGCGGACTCGAAGCGCACGGCGCAGTCCGGGGCGTTGTCGGCGAGGTTTTGCCGCGCGAGCTCGAGCGCCCTGGCCGAGGAGTCGACGGCGGTCACGCTCGCGGCGCCGCCGCGACCCGCCGCCACGCCGAACCCGCCCGTGTACGCGAACAGGTCGAGTACGCGCCGGCCCGAGGCCAGGCTTTCGACGAGGTCGCGCGCGTCCCGCTGGTCGAGGTAGAAGCCGGTCTTCTGCCCGTCCGCGAAGTCGACGAGGTAGCGGCGACGCCGCTCGCAGATCGCGATCGGCGCCTCCGGCACGCGTCCCCAGAGCGCGCCCTGGTTCACGGCGAAGCCCTCGCGGCGCGCGGCCGCGGCGTCCGTGCGCTCGAAGCCGGACGCAGCGCCCGTCGCACGCCGCAGCGCGCTAGCCACTTCGTCGCGCCTCGCGGCCATGCCCGCCGATGTGAGCTTCACCACCACGAGGTCGCCGTACCGGTCGGCCACGAGGCCCGGCAGCGCGTCTCCCTCCGAGTTGACGAGCCGAACCGAATCGGTGTCAGCGAGCAGTGCGCTGTCGGCGCGGCCGGCCACGGCGCTCGCGATGCGCGCTTCGATCAGGTCCGAGGCGGGGGGCTCCTTGCCAAACGCGAGCAGGCGCACGCGGATCCGAGAATGCGGCGACAGGTGCCCGTAGGCGAGCACTTCCCCCTCCGCGGACCGCACGCACGACCAGGCTCCGGGCTCGGCCGGGCCCTCGACCCGCGCCACGGCTCCCGAGAGCACCCAGGGGTGGCGTCTTCGAAGCGACCGGTCCCGCCCGGGATGGAGGACGACTTCGACCACGCGGCCAGTGTAGCCCGAGCCGAGGGCAGCGTGTTCCGTTAGCGTAGGCCTCGTGAACGACACCAGCGACGATCGCCCCACCAACCGCCTGGCCCGCGAGACGAGCGCCTATCTGCGCCAGCACATGCACAATCCCGTGGACTGGTACGCGTGGGGTCGCGAGGCCCTCGACCGCGCCCGGCGCGAGGACAAGCCGCTGCTGGTCTCCATCGGCTACAGCGCCTGTCATTGGTGTCACGTGATGGAGCACGAGTCCTTTGAAGATCCGGAGACCGCCGCTCTGATGAATCGGCTGTTCGTGAACATCAAGGTCGACCGTGAGGAGCGCCCGGACGTGGACCAGATCTACATGGACACGGTCACCCGGCTCACGGGGCACGGGGGCTGGCCGCTCACCGTGTTCTGCACGCCCGAGGGCGAGCCCTTCTACGGCGGCACCTACTTTCCGCCGGAACCCCGCCACGGCCTGCCCTCCTTCCGGCAGCTTCTCCAGGGGATCGCCGAGGCCTACCGCGCCCGTCGCGGCGAGGTCGCCGAGAGCGCCGGCCAGATCCTCGAGGCGCTCCGGCAGCGACCCCAGGGCAGCGCCGACGAATCCCCCGGCGCCGCGACGGTCGCCCGCGGCGCGACGCACCTGCTCCAGCGGGCCGATCCCGAGCACGGGGGCTTCGGCGGGGCGCCGAAG
>JAOTUO010000295.1 GCA_029863845.1 Myxococcales bacterium | reverse complement strand
CTCCGGAGCGTCGGGGAGGATCTCAAGAGGCGGCGGATGTCCGTGTTCATCGCGCCCGAGGGAACCCGGGGCCGGGACCTCCGACTGCAGCCCTTCAAGAAGGGCGCGTTCCACCTCGCCGCCGCGACCCACGTTCCGATCGTTCCCGCGATCGTGCGCGGCGCCGGAGCGTGTCAGCCCTACGGGCAGCTCGTCGCCGATCCGGGAGTGGTGGGCGTGGAGCTCCTTCCGCCGATCCCCACGGACGACTACTCCGCGGAAAACGTCGATGCGAAGCGCGAGGAGCTTCACGCGCTCTTCGCGCGCCACCTCGAAGGGGAAGGGCAGGTCGCCGCTACTTCTTCGCGCGCCGGCGCCCTGCGAAGCCCAGCGCGATCATGCCCGAGCTGAAGAGCAGGAAGGTGCCCGGCTCCGGCACCAGGTGGATCCTCAGGACCGCGAAAGCCGGAACGAGCGCGGCGGCCGCGACCGACGTCTCGACGCGGACCATCTCCACCAGCCTACGCCGCAGCTCCGGCGGGTAGGGCGGCCGACTCTTCGGCATCGTGTACTCCTCCTTCCCAAGCGTAGAGGTGTCCACGGGACCCAGGTAACTTCAGACATCCGGAAAGCGACCTGATGACGACGGGTGGTGGCAGCTCTTGCGTGCTTTCGCCCGGCTGGAATCCCGGGAGAAGATTCCCATTGACCTCTTCGCGCGTCCCCGGTCGCGGTATCCCGGCTCCGCGTGCGGGCGGAAGCCGGGCGCTCGCACGGCGGCAGGCCGGTTAGACTCTTCGCCGCATGACCCGTGCCGGGATCGGCTTCCACGCGGCGCCGCGGTGGTGGACCGGGCTTCTGCCGCCGCCGGCCTCGCGACTGCGTCCGCTCGCAGCCCGAGACGCGTGGCGCGCGATCGGAATCGCCGCCATCGGAGCGGGGATCAAGGCCTGCGGTGCCTGGCTCTTCCTGGCTCCCTTCGACCTCACCACGAGCAACTGGCGCTTCGGCTTCGAGGTCGGCCATATCGCGGCGAACATCGCGGCGGGGCACGGCTTCGCGATCGCCACGGCCGACGGCGAAGCGATACCCACGGCCTGGGCCTCGCCGGCCTATCCGCTCCTGCTCGCCACCATCTTTCGCCTCTGGGGAGCGTTCACGACCGAGGCGGCCCATGCTGCCGTCGCCCTGAACTGCGTGTTGCAGGGAGCGACGGCGGGGCTGCTCTACGCGTTCGGCCTGCGTCTGGCCGGTCGCCGCGCGGGCGTGATCGCCGCCGTCCTGTTCCTCGCCCAGCCCGGCGGCTGGCAGTTCCTCGCCTGGGCCTGGCCGTCGCACCTGCTTGCCTTCGCGATCTCGCTCCACCTGCTGGCGCTCTTCTCGTCGGGGCCGCGCGGCGCGCGGAGGGGAGCCGGGCTCGGGGCGACGCTCGGTCTCGCCCTGCTGGTGGACGGCGCCGCAATCATGCTGCTGCCCGTCACCCTGCTGGGGGCGGCGCGCGGGGGGGCGGCGCGCACGGCGCCGTGGACGCTGGCGGCTGTGCTCGTCGCCCTGACCGTCGTGCTCTCGCCCTGGGCGCTTCGCAACCAGCGTGAGCTCGGTGTCTTCAATCCGCTCCGGGGCAACGTCGGTGTGAATCTCCGGGTGGGAAACCATCCCGACAACCGCTCGGAATCGTATCACGGCATCCGGCACAGCCCCTGGCACGAACGCGCCGAGGGGCGTCGGCTGATCGAGCTGGGTGAGGTGGCGTACGACCGCGACTGTCGCGCCCGCGCCATCGAGTGGATCGCCGAGCACCCGACCCGCTTCGCGGCCGACACCGCGCTGCGCTTCAGCGGGTTCTGGCTGGGCGAGTGGTGGGTGGGGTACGGCCACATCGCGGCGATCTACTCGCTCGGCCACATCGCGCTCCTCGCGCTGGCCGCCAGCGGCGCGATCCGCCGGCGCGATCTGGGCACCGGCTGCCTCGCACTGGCCGTCCTGCTGTTCTCCCTCTCCTACAGCGTCACCGTGCACGGCCACGGCCGTTACCGCGTGCCGGTCGATCCCATCCTGTGTCTCGTCGGCGCTCTCGCGCTCGCGGGCCGAGACGACACCGCAGCCGCGCGCGAGACGGTCGGAAACGCAGCGGCTTGACGGAAGACGACCGCGCCAATTGCCTGAACCGGGCTTGCTCCACCTCTCTGGCCTCGCCGCCGTCAGTCGGCGAGGCGGGGTCGGGTGTGGATGGCGCAGCGGCTGTGGTGGCCGGGAAGCCGGAGGTTGTCGCAGGCCGGATCGGCGCAGCGCTTCAGGGGCACGAAGTCGCCCGCGTCGATCCGATCGAGGAACCGGATCGGATCGACGGCGAACACGTGCGGGTCCTCGAGGGCGTCGGCGACGAGCAGCGCGTCCAGCCCGTGGCTGGGCTCCGCCTCGCCGGCCGCAATGCCCACGCCCGGCGATCGGCCCAGCGGCTCCGGCGTGTAGTGGCTCCAGGTCTGGTAGAAAGTCTGGAAGTACCAGGACCCGTGCGCCGCCGCGTACTCGAGATAAGCCCGCCGATTCTCCAGGAACTCGCGCGTCACCAGGGAGCGATAGTGATCGCTGACGAAGGGCGGCGTGTCGGGGTCGTGCTTGTCGAGGATGAGATCGGGAGCCGCCAGCCAACGCGCGGCGAGGCAGAGCGGGCAGCGGGGCGCGGTCGCCGCGTCCCAGGGGCGCCCGCAGGCCCGACAGGTCAACACGCTCATCCGCGCATTCTACGCGCTCAGTCGCGCTTCTCGGCCAGCAGGCCCTTGCCGGGAACGAAGTTCATCTCCAGACGGCACCCGTCCGGATCCTCGAAGAGGACCGAGTAGTAGCCGGGCGCCCAGGCGCCCTCCTCGGGCGGGTGCACGATCCGGGCGCCGATCCCCTCGAGGAATCGGAAGCACTCGTCCACGTCTTCGCGGTTCCGGGCGCGGAAGCAGACGTGATGGAGGCCCACCCGCTCCTGCACGAATCGCTCGTCCGCGTGGCGGGGATCGCAGCCCCGGATGCCGAAGGCCGTCCGCCCGCCCACGCAGTAGTAGAAGCCCTCCCCGTCCAGCACGGGCTTCAGCCCGAGAAACGGCAGCAGCTTCGCGTAGAACTCCCGCGACCGCTCGAAGTCGCTGGACGTAAGCATCACGTGCGCGATTCCGTTGATCTCCATCGGATTACTCCTCGGGCGCCTCGCTTCCAGCAACCCCCGCGAGGGCCTCGTCGTGAAGCATACCCTCCGCCACCTTCACCACCGGGCCCCTCAGCGACACCGCGAAATCCGGTCCGATCTCGAGCGCCAGCTTCCCGCCCGGCATGTGAGCGATCACCGAGGCGTCGCACAGGCCGAGCCGGCGCGCGACGGCCGCCGCGGCGGCGCTGCTGGTGCCCGAGGCCAGCGTGTAGCCCGCCCCCCGCTCCCAGATCCGGAGCTCGAGGTTCGCCCGGTCGACGACGCGTGCGAACTGGACGTTGGTGCGATGGGGGAAGCGCGCGTCCTTCTCGACGAGGGGACCGAGCCGCCGCGCCTCGGCCTCCGAGACGTCGTCGCGCAGCAGCACGCAGTGCGGATTGCCGAGGGTGGCCGCCGAGAACTCGAGCGTGCGGCCGTCGGCGACGAGGTGCTCGCGCAGCACTTCGCGCGGCGGGCCGGCGACCGGGATTGTCCGACTGTCGAAGCTCGCCCGCCCGATCGCCGCCTCCACCTCGGCTCCGCCGGAGAGCACGCGGCACGTCACGCAACCCCCCGGAGTCGACACCTCGAAGGCCTCCGGGCCGACGCCGCCGGTGTCCCAGAGATGGCGGGCGAAGATCCGCAGGCCGTTGCCGCTCTTCTCCGCCTCGCTCCCGTCGGGGTTCAGTATGCGCGCGCGGAAGCGGCCCGGCCCCTCGTCGGCCTCGCGGACCATCACGCCGTCGGCGCCGATCCCGAGATGGCGATCGCACACGCGGCGAATCGCCGCTGCGTGCAGCCAGTCGGCCCACGCCGCCGCCTCCACCACCAGATAGTCGTTCCCGAGCGCGTGGTACTTGCTCCACGGACGCATGCCGGGCCCCTCAGGGAGCGACGATGAGCTTGCCGTAGGTCTTTCGCGAGGCGAGGGCCCCGAGTGCGGTGGACACGTCGTCGAGCGAGTAGCGCTTGAAGATCACGGGCTTGATCTTTCCCGCCTCGTAGAGATCGAAGAGCGCGCGGAAGGTCGCGGCGACCCGCGCCGGATCGTGCACCATGTGGGCTCCCCAGTGGAGACCGGTCACCGCGATGTTCTTGAGCAGGATGCGGTTCGCCTTCACCTCCGGGATGCGGCCGCTCGCGAACCCGATCACGACCAGGCGCCCGTTCCAGGCGATGCACTTGAGGGAGCGGTCGAAGACGTCGCCGCCGACGGAATCGTAGATCACGTCGGCACCCTTGCCGTTCGTCAGCTCCTTGACGCGCGGGACGAAGTCCTCTTCGCGGTAGTCGATCGTCTCGTCGGCGCCGTTCTGGCGCGCGACCGCGAGCTTGTCGGCGCCCCCCGCCGTGGCGATCACACGGGCGCCGAGCGCCTTGCCGATCTGGACGGCGGCGATGCCCACGCCCCCGGCGGCCGCGTGCACCAGGAGGTTCTCTCCGGGCTGGAGATCCGCTCGGAAGACGAGGCCCGCGTAGGAGGTCGGATAGATCATGGGGAGCGCGGCGCCCTCCTCGAACGACATGGCGTCGGGCATGCGCCAGGCACCGGCCGCCGGCACGACGGCGCGCTCCGCGAAGCCGCCGAGGCCGCCGCTGCCGAGCACCCGGTCTCCGACCGCGAAGCCCTCCACGCCGTCGCCGACCTCCCGGACGACGCCGGCGACCTCCGCCCCCGGCACGAAGGGAAAGGGCGGCTTCACCTGGTAGCGCCCCTGCACCATCAGGATGTCGAAGAAGTTGCAGCCGGCGGCGCGCACCTCGACTCCGAGCGTCTGGGGCCCCGCGACGGGCTCGGGGATCTCCTGCACCTGGAGCTCTTCGGGCTCCTGCCAGCGATCGACGACGACGGCGCGCATGGGGTCTCCGGGTGGTGGGGGGGGAATCGACCGGGGCATTCTACACCGTCGCCGCGGCGGTTAGAATGGGTGCATGAAGACACGAGAGCTCAAGGACACGGTCTGCGAGGCGGTCGATCGCATGCGCGAGGAGCTGCTGCGGCTCTCCCGGGCCATCCACGCGAACCCCGAGCTGGCCTTCGAAGAACACGCGGCGGCGGCGCTGCTCGTGGCGGCGCTCCGCGAGGCCGGGCTCGAGGTCGAG
>JAOTUO010000294.1 GCA_029863845.1 Myxococcales bacterium | reverse complement strand
TGGATCTCGTTGTCGAGCCTACGCCTGCACGAGTGGCGCAACTACGACGCCTTCGGCGGCAGCCGCAGGCTCGACAACGAGATCCAGCCCGTCTCCGCGGCCGGCTAGCGGCCACCGAGACCGGGATGAAGGAGACGCCCTCGGCGTCCGCGACGGGGAACGGACATGTGGAAACGACTGAGCCACGCGCTCTGGCGCCTCTGGCGACGGTCCCAGACAAGTCCCGCCGAGCGCCGGGCGGCCAGAGCGCGCGCCCGCTTCTGGGCCGAAGTGCGCGAGGGACAGCGTGAGGCGGAAGCCCATTCACGCCCCTGAGCCGACGACTGCATGAGGACCATCTCGGGTCTCAGCCCCGCGAAGTGAACCGCCCCGGGTTTGCCGGAGGTGGTCGTAGTCCTCGTCGTTCTGGAGCGTGAGCAGGTTGCTCCATTAAGGATCAAAAAATTATCTGAGCCTTGCTTGTGGATCGAGAAGTACTTGCCATCCTCTTCTTTCACAATTGAGAACTCGCAGATCTTTCGTTTCAAAACTTTACCCCTACGTCATGATCCCCCTCCCCCGCGAGCTGGCCCGACCTTCCCCGGATCAGCGCCCGAGGCGCAGCCGGCGGTCCGTCAGCGGGGGCTCTTCGGACTCTTCGAGGCTGCGCGGGTCCCCCAGCGGCAGCGAGGTGGTGAAGGAGAAGAGGTCGGGCCGGCGGTCGCGCCGCGGGCGCACCGAGCCGTCGAGGATGGCCTCCTCGAGCGCCTCGAAGTCCACGTCGGTGGTGATCACCGTCTCCACGTCCGGGCTCGCCTCGACCAGCACGCCGTCGCGCGCGAACGGGAAGTCCGACGGCGAGAGCACCGCGGACTGGGCGTACTGGATGTCCATGTTCTCCACGTCGGGCAGGTTCCCCGTCGTGCCCGCCATCGCGACGTAGACCTGGTTCTCCACCGCCCGGGCCTGGGCGCAGTAGCGCACGCGCAGGTAGGCCTGGCGGTCGTCCGTGCAGAAGGGCACGAAGATGATCTCCGCGCCCGCGTCGGACAGGAAGCGCGCCGCCTCCGGGAACTCGACGTCGTAGCAGACGAGGATGCCGACGCGGGCCTTCGGCGTGTCGAACACCTGGAGGGTCGAGCCGCCCTCGATGCCCCACCAGCGCCGCTCGGCGGGGGTGATGTGGAGCTTCGGCTGCCGGTGGACGCTGCCGTCGGGAAGGTAGAGCGACGCCACGTTCTCGACGCGCTCGCCGTGGCGACGCGGATGGGTTCCGCCGATGATCGCGATCTGGAACTCGGCGGCGAGCCCGGTGAAGAGATCGTCGACGCTCTTGCCGTACTCGGTCACGCGGCGGATCGCCTCGCGGGGCGTCTTCACCCGGATGAACGACATCAGCTGGGCGGTCAGCAGCTCGGGGAAGAGCACGAAGTCGGATCCGTAGCCGGAGGCCACGTCGACGAAGTAGCGGATCTGGCGCGCGAAGCCGTCGAAGTTGGAGATCTTGCGCATCTTGTACTGGACGCTCGAGATGCGGACGGCGCGGGCCTTGTGCGAGCGCGGCTCGTGGCCCGGGTTCAGCCACTCGAGGAAGGTGGCGTGGTTCAGGCTGCGCGGGTCGTCGAGGTAGTTGGGCATCACGCGCTTGAGCGTGAAGCCGTGAGCGAGCTGGAACGAGAGCACGGTATCGCGCAGCTCGTTCCCATCCACGCGCCGGGCGTACTCCTCGGCGGTCATCTCGTCGGCGTGCTCGGCATAGTCGTAGAGGCGGCCGCCGAGCACGATGCGGCGCAGGTTGAGGCGGCGGCACAGGTCGAAGCGCCCGTCGTAGAGCATCGCCCCGATCCCGCGGCGGCGATGCTCGGGGTGCACGTTGATGTCGGCGCCGTAGAGCGTGTCGCCGTAGGGGTCGTGGTTGTAGAACATCCCGTTGTCGGTGATTCCGTACCAGGTGTGGGCGCGGTAGGCATCGCGACCAAAGTTGACGATGAGCGAGCTCGCCACGCCGACGATCTGCCCGTGTTCCTCGACCACGAACTGCCCCTCGGGAAAGACCCGCAGATGCGACTCGATGTGCCGCGGGGACCAGATGACGTCCTTCTCGGCCATCAGCGGGTAGGCGATCGCGTTCAGGTCGGCGATCGCCTGGACGTCGGCCCGCGTGGCGTTGCGCAGGACGAGGTCCCCGTTGCCGTCGCCCCGGGACCCGCCTTGCGATTTTGCAGCAGCCATGTCTCGCGCCTCCCCCCTCGCAGGGTAGAGGATAGGAGATCGCGTGCGCGGCGCGCAGCTATGCTCCCCCGGCATGGCCCGAACCGCGGCACCCGCCCTGTTGGTCGCCCTGCTGCTGGCGCCGCCGTCCCTCGCGGGCGAGCCCTCCCCTGCTCCGGCGGCCGCGCCGGGCGTGTGGATCGCGAACGCCCGGCTCGCCGACGGGAGCCTCCAGTCGCTCTGGATCCGCGACGGCCGCATCGCCGGGCTGGGCGCGGAGGCCGAGCGCGCGGCCCGGGCGGCGGGAGCGGCGACGCTCGACGCGGCAGGCGGTCTCGCGCTCCCCGGCTTTCACGACGCGCACGCGCACGTGCGATCCGGTGGCGAGTCGCTCGCGCAGCTCGCCCTCGCGGACGCCGCTTCGGTCGACGACGTGGCGACCGCGCTGCGCCGCTTCGCCGCGCTGCATCCCGGCTCCGGCTGGATCCTCGGTCGCGGCTGGAGCTACGACATCGTCCCCCGCGGCGAGCTGCCCGACCGCCACGTTCTCGACGCCGCGCTCGCCGATCGGCCCGTCGCGCTCGAGAGCTACGACGGCCACGCGCTGTGGGCCAACAGCCGGGCGCTCGAGCGGGCCGGCGTGGGGCCGGACACGCCCGATCCGCCCGACGGGAGCATCGTGCGCGAGCCGGGAGGCGGGCAGCCGAGCGGCGTGCTGCTCGACGGCGCCGGGGCGCTGGTCGAGCGCGCCGTGCCTGCCCCCACCCGCGACGAGCGCCTGCAAACGCTCGAACGCGCGCTGCGGCACTGCCTGCGCCTGGGCATCACCGAGATCGACGACTTCGAGCGCGACCCCGCGATCTTCGACCTCTACGCCGAGCTCGCGGCGCACGCCCGGCTGCCGCTGCGCGTTCGGGTGTCGCTGCCCCTCGAGGGCGACCTCGACGCCTACGAGGTGCTGCGCCAGCGACACGCCACGCCGCAGCTCGCCTTCGGCTACCTGAAGGCCTTCGTCGATGGCGTGGTCGAGTCGAAGACGGCCTTCCTGCTCTCCCCCTACGCGGGCAGCGAAGAGCAGCGCGGCCGGCCTCTCGTCGACGCCGGGCGGCTGCGAGCGCTCGTCGCCGAAGCCCAGCGACGCGGCTTCCCGGTGGCCCTTCACGCCATCGGCGACGCCGCGGTGCGCCTCGCGCTCGACACCTTCGAGGCGGCGGCCCAGGACGCGCCGCGTCCCGGGCTCCACCACCGGATCGAGCACATCGAGGTGATCGACGACGCGGACCTCCCGCGCTTCGCCCGCCTGGGCGTGCTGGCCTCGATGCAGCCCTTCCACGCCAACCCGTTCGGCGACACACCGGACACAGGCGTGTGGTCGCAAAACCTGGGACGCGAGCGGCTGCGCCGCAGCTTCGCCTGGCGCTCCCTGCGCCGCGCCGGCGCGCCGCTCGTCTTCGGCTCCGACTGGCCGGTCATGAGCGCCGATCCGCTCCAGGGCCTGGCCGTGGCGCTCACCCGCCGCGACGCGCGCGGGAGGCCAGCCGGCGGCTGGAACGCGCACCAGGCTCTCGACGCGGGCGAGGCGCTCTCCGCCTACGCGGGCGCCCCCGTCGGGGGACTGCCGACGGGAGGAGGCGGGCGCATCCGGGTCGGCGGCGCCGCGGATCTCGTGATCCTCGCGCCGGGAGTCGAGCTCGACCGGCCCGCGACGCTCTGGGGAGGCGCGCGCGTGCGCGCGGTGCTGGTGGGCGGCGAGCTGCGCTTCGACGCCAGCGCGGAGCAGGGCTCGTGACACCCGTCGCGCCCGGGCTCACCGACCTGCTGGCCGCGGCGCTCGTCTTCTACACCGCCGTGCTCTTCGCCATCTCCTGGTGGGCGAGCGGCCGCGCGGAACCAACTCTTGGTTACCCTGGCTCGAAAGCCTGCCCCGACAGCCTGACTCAAGCCAGCCAAGAATTCCGCAGCCAATTCGGGAGGCTACAGAAGCCGTTGACGAACAAATAGGTAGCGGACGGAAAGTTCGGTCGAGCGCTGCTCATCTTCGGCGACGACCTCACCGTGTTGGTGCAGCCCGCCCCGCTCGTCCCGGCCCTTTCGACTGGGGGCCTGATCGGTCTCGGCGTTCTCCCGGCCGCCGCCGCGGTGGGCTACCCGCGGCGCTCCCACCCTTCCTGCTGATTCGCGCGACGGTCGCCTATCTTCTGTGAACCTCGCGGAGAGGTGGCCGAGCGGTCGAAGGCAGCGGTCTTGAAAACCTTCCGCCACGTGTATCATCGGCCACTTGCGTAGCTAGGTTGCGCAAACGATGCACGCACAACCTGCGGGGTGATCGTACCACTTCCGGGAGTGCGCGGGTCTGCAAGCACAGTTGCTTCCCCGGGGCCGCCCTCCCCGCGTGACCGGGAGCGCCCCCCGGATGGCGGTCGGGCCTGGGCCTTCCTTGAGACCGCAGCACATGAGATGATTCGACTACGTACCCCCCAGACGGAGGCTCGCCATGCGCGGGACGTCGAGAGGTGGCTCTCTCCATCGTCGGGTCCCAAGCCGGATCGACCCTCGATCCGTGGAACGGGATCGATGATGGAGATCCGCGCTGGCCTGCTGCGGTCAGTCATCGTGCTCGGGATCCTGAGCGTTTCATCGGCGGCAGCGGCTCAGGTCTTCGTCTCGATCGGTGACGCGTTCGTGACGGAGGGGGACTCGGCGGCTGAGGGTGTGCTGGTCGAGTTTCCGCTGACGCTCAGCGGCGATCTGCCGACCACCAAGGACGTGACGGTCCGCTACAGCACGGCGTCCGGAACGGCGCTCACGAACGTGGACTTCCAGTTCGTCAACAACGCGCTGATCACGATTCCGGCCGGCTCGTCTTCGGGCGTGGCCAGCGTTCAGGTCATCGAGGACCTCGCCGTCGAGCCGGACGAGACCTTCACGGTCAATCTCAGCAGTCCGACGAACGCGCTCATCGGCGTCGGCAGCGCCAGCGGGACGATCCTGAACGACGAGGACAACGTGACGATCTCGATCGGTGACGCGTTCGTGACGGAGGGGGACTCGGCGGCTGAGGGTGTGCTGGTCGAGTTTCCGCTGACGCTCAGCGGCGATCTGCCGACCACCAAGGACGTGACGGTCCGCTACAGCACGGC
>JAOTUO010000293.1 GCA_029863845.1 Myxococcales bacterium | reverse complement strand
ACGTCGAGCGCTTTCTCCGGTCCGCCGAAATCGTGGGGTTGCCCCTACGAATGGGTGCTCCGGCGATCGGCGAGGCCATCGTGGAGACCGTGCGCGCGAATCCGGGGGCCACCGCCGTCAAGGTCAGCGCCTACCTGGCGTCGATCGAGGTGGACGTGGTGCCCATGGACGACCGCGTCTCGGTGTCGATCGCCGCCTACGACCCGATCGAGGACGTCATCCAGCGCAACCCGGGCACCTTCCCCTACCGGCCGACGCTCCGGATCTGGATCGAGAAGGATCGCCGCAACCGCCGCAACGACATCGTGCCGCCCCAGGCCAAGGTCGCGGCCAACTACGTCTCGCCGATGGCGGCGAAGTGGGCGGCCCGGCGGGCGGGCTACGACGAGATCCTGCTCGTCGACGAGGAGGGCTTCGTCGCGGAGGGGCCGACCACCAACGTGTTCTGGGTGGATGCCGGCGGCAGGCTGCGCACGCCGCCCGAGGACCACGTGCTGCTCGGCGTGACCCGCCGCTCGATCCTGGAGATCGCCAAGCACGACGGCATCCCCTGCGCCGAGTCCCGCATCCGGCCCGAGGAGCTGATGGAGGCGGCCGAGGCCTTCCTCACCGGCACCACCGCCGGGGTCTGGCCGATCGGCTCCATCGACGACCGGCCCATCGGCGATGGGGAGCCGGGGCCGCTCACCCGGACGCTGCGCGATCGCTTCGCGCAGGTGTCGTCCGGGCGCGATCCGGCCTTCGAGCACTGGCTCACGGTCGTAGACGCAGCGAAGGCCTAGGCGGATGCGGATTCTCTCCGGGATCACCTCGTCGGGCGAGTGCCACATCGGCAACTACTTCGGCGCCATGCGCCAGCACGTCCGCCTCCAGGGCGAGGGCGAGGCCATCTACTTCATCGCCGACTACCACTCGATGACGGTCGTGCGCGACGCGGCGGAGCGGCGGCGACTGGTGCGCGAGGTGGCGCTCGACTACCTGGCCTGCGGTCTCGACCCGGCACGCGCCATCCTGTATCGCCAGTCCGATCTCCCCGAGGTGTGCGAGCTGACCTGGATCCTCGGCTCGGTGACGCCGATGGGGCTACTCGAGCGTTCGCACGCCTACAAGGACAAGGTCGCCCAGGGGCTCCCGGTGGACCACGGGCTCTTCGCGTATCCCGTGCTCATGGCCGCCGACATCCTGATCTACGGCTCCGACATCGTTCCCGTGGGCCAGGACCAGAAGCAGCACCTCGAGATGGCTCGCGACATGGCGCAGCGCTTCAATCACGTCTACGGCGTCGAGGTCTTCCGGCTGCCGGAGCCCCACATCCTCGAGGGCGTAGCGGTGGTGCCGGGCACCGACGGGCGCAAGATGAGCAAGTCCTACGACAACACGATCCGGATGTTCTGGCCCCAGAAGCAGCTGCGGAAAGCGATCATGGGGATCGTGACCGACTCGACGCCCGTCGAGTCGCCGAAGAAGACGGACACGACGCTCTTCCAGCTGTGGTCGCTCTTCGCCACCCCGGACGAGCGCGAGGAGATGTTCGAACGGGCGCGCGCCGGCGGCCTCGGCTACGGCGAGGTGAAGAAGGATCTGCTCGCGCGCCTCCTCGACACGTTCGGGCCCATGCGCGCGCGGCGCGAGGAGCTCGCGAAGCGGCCCGACGACACGGAGGACGTCCTCGCGGACGGCGCCCGCCGCGCGCGCGCGCTCGGCGCGCCGGTGGTGGCGGCGGCGCGCGAGGCCGCGGGCCTCGGTCCCGCCCGCTAGCCCGGCGGCCCGTACGGCGAGGCCGCGCCCCGCATCGGCCTCAGCCCGTGACGCGCAGGATCCCCTGAAGCCGCTCGCCCACCTCCGCCGCAGAGGCGATGCGGTCTTCCGGCTTCTTGGCCATCAGCCCCAGGATCAGCTCGGCGAAGGCGGCCGGGGTCTCCGGCACGCTCTCGCGCACATCCGGCGGCGGCGTGTGGCGGTGGTGGTAGGCGACGTCGCCTTCGCGGAAGGGCACGTTTCCCGAGATCAGCTCGAAGAACGTGACCCCCAGCGCGTACAGGTCGGCGCGGTGGTCCACGGCCGCGCCGAGGCTCTGCTCCGGCGCCATGTAGTAGGGCGTGCCGCCGATCATGGTCGAGGCGCGCCGCACCTCTTCGACGATCTTGGCGAGGCCGAAGTCCATGATCTTGATCACCTTCTTCCAGGTGAAGAAGAGGTTCGCGGTCTTGATGTCGCGGTGGACGATGCGCTGCTCCTCGGCGTAGTGCAGGCCCGCCGCGATCTGCACGCCGAGCCGGGCGGCGTCGTGGGAGGTGAGGCGGCCCTGGCGCTTCAGGATCGTTTGGAGCGGTAGGCCCTCGAGGCACTCCATGGTCAGGTAGAAGGTGTCGCCCTCCTGTCCCGCGTCGTAGATCGTGACGATGTTGGGGTGGTTGAGTGCCGCCGCGGCGCGCGCCTCGCGCAGGAACATCTCCACCGCCTTCGGGTGATCGCGCAGGTTCTCGGTGAGCCGCTTCAGCGCGACGACGCGCCCGAGTCGCCGGTCGCGGGCCTTGAAAACGACGCCCATGCCGCCGCGGCCGAGCTCTTCGAGGATGTCGTAGCGAAGCCCGCCGCCGAAGGCGTCGGCGTTGGGCATCGACGCGGGGACGCCCGTCATGGCCGGGTGGGTCGTGACCTGCTTGCGCAGCCCTTCGATGCGCGTCGCGACACCCGGGTAGGCGACGTCGCGCCGACGGATCACCTCCAGCACCTCGATCGCGCGCTCGTAGTGATTGGCGTCTTGCAGCAGCTTGGCGAGCCGATCGCATTCGTTGAGCGGCACCTCCTCTTCGCCGCGGAAGGCCACGACCTGCTCGATGGTGCCGATCGCGAGGTCGACGTGTCCCTCCTCCTGATAGGCCTCGGCGAGGATGTTGGCCGCTTCGAGGTAGTGGGGATCCCCCTGCGTCACCTTCTGGAGGCTGCGAATCGCGCGGGGCCGGTCGCTGTTCTCGATCGCGACCTTCGCTGCCTCGAAGGGCTCGCCGCACTTCTCGAGCGCATCGACGAGCTTCGGCAGGTCGCCGGCCTCGCGGAAGCAGTGCGCGGCGTTCGCGTGCTGCGTCGCGCGCTCGTAGGTCTCGCCGGCCCGCAGCAGGTCGCCCGCGGCGCGGTACATCTCCGCCGCGCGCTCCAGGTCCCCGGCGCGCTCGAAGAGGCTCCCGGCCTCCGCGAACTGGGACAGGGCCTGGCGCAGATCGGCGGCTTCGGGCAGCCGTCCCGCCTTCTCGAAGTAGCGCGCGGCGGTCTCGCGGTCGTCGCGTTCGAGGTGGATCCGCGCCAGCATCCCGTTGGCCACCTCGCTCTGGCCTTCGCGCTCCAGTGCGCGCGCGGCCGCCGGCACGTCCCCGAGGAGGTAGGGCTCCACCGCCGGCGGGCAGCCGGTGAACAGCAGGTGTTCGCGGTTCGCGAGGTCGATCTCCACGCTGGCGGGTTTGAAAGAGATGAAGTCGACGTCGAGCTCCGCCACTCGATCGCCGCCGCCTGCAATCAGCGTGTGCTTCCCCAGGGCGACCCCGATTCGCACGGGTCCGGAGCGCGCGAAGCGCATCGAGCTGGGATTGCCGTACACCGAGACGCGGGCGTCGGGCACCGGGCGGCGGTCCCACAGCACCTTGACCTCGACGCTGCAGTTCTTCGGGTGGTAGTCGAACTCGACCCCCACCGTGTGCGCGCGGCGCACGCGGATCTCCCGGTCCTCGCAGTGGGTGGCGAGGACGTCCCCGCTTTCCGCGGACTGGAGGAAGCCGTCCACGGTGACGTAGTAGCGGCCGGCGCTGATCTCCCGGAACTGCGTCTCGCGGGAGATCATGTGATGCTCGGTGCGACTGGAGGAGCTCGCCCGGAGCTTGGCGCGCTGGGCCGCCGCCGGGTTCAGGATGCGTCCGCTGAGCCGGCCCTTCGGCTTGCGGGTGGAGAGGCGCACGCTGAAGGTCCCGCGAATCTCCGCCGGGTACTCGATCGAAACCGCGATATCGCCCCGGCCCCGGAGCAGGCGCAGCGAGAGCACGAGGACGACGAGGAGGCCGACGCCCTGAAGGGCCAGCCCGTGGACCTCGGGCTGTAGCAGGCGAGTCTCGAGTCGGTCCAGGGCCCCGACCGCCCGTGGCGGAAGCCGCCGCTTGAGCCGGGAATAGGCCCCGGCGACTCTCGCACGGATCCGCGCCTGGAGCGTGGTCCAGCTCTCCGCGGCCTCGGGCGACAGCCAGGTCCCGAGCAGCGACTCCTCTTCGCCGCCTTCCGACGCGGCGGACTCGGAGCTCGGCAGCGCCCGCGCCAGCAGGGCGTCGATGTCCTCGACGGAAGGCGCGACGGGCCGCTCGGCGGGGGCCGCGTCGGCGGGATCCGGAGCGTCGCTCTGGGCCGCTGTGGGGAGCGCGATCGCGGCGGCGCACAGCCCCGCCCCCACCGCCAAGAACCAGGTCCTGACCGACACCCGACCACGCATGCGACCCCGGGCTCATCGGCCCTGCATGCCTGTCGGTTGAGGCGGAACCTGCCGACCCCTTGCCCGGTGGAGTTGCCGGTTGCAGATGGGTGCGGGAGCGCTCGCCGCCACGGCCTCGGCCGCCTCGGCCAGGAGCGCCTCCGTCTCTGGCCAGCCCATGCAGGCATCGGTGATGGAGACGCCGCGCCGCAGCGGGGCGCCCCGCTCCCAGCGCTGGCGCCCGGGCAGGAGGTTGCTCTCCAGGAGCAGCCCCATGATCGACGGCTCGCCCCGCCTCATCTGTCGGAGCACATCGCGGCCGACCGTCGCCTGGCGCAAGTGCTCTCCGTTCGAGTTGTCGTGGGAGCAGTCGATCATGATCGGTCGCGCGATGCCCTGGTCGGCGACGAGCGCCACGGCGCGCGCCACGTCCTCGGCCGCGTAGTTCGGCCGGCCTCCGCCGCCCCGCAACACGATGTGCCGATCGGGATTGCCGCGGGTCCGCACCACCGCAGCGGCGCCATCGTGCGTGATGCCCAGGAAGCTGTGTGCGCAGCCGGCCGCGACCAGCGCGTTGCGGGCGACGCAGAGATCGCCGGCCGTGCCGTTCTTGAAGCCCACTGGCATCGAGAGGCCGCTCGCGAGCTGCCGGTGGGTCTGGCTCTCGCTCGTGCGCGCGCCGATGCTCGCCCAGGCGAGCAGGTCCCCGATGAACTGGGGCGTGAAGGGGTCGAGGATCTCGCTCGCGCAGGGAATCCCGAGCGCGCCCAGATCGAGCAGCAGCCGTCGCGCGAGATGGAGTCCCCGCTCCACCTGGCAGGAACCGTCGAGGTCGGGATCGTTGATCAGCCCCTTCCAACCCACGGTCGTGCGCGGCTTCTCGAAGTAGGTCCGCAT
>JAOTUO010000292.1 GCA_029863845.1 Myxococcales bacterium | reverse complement strand
GGACAATTGCTCGCTCAAGTTCGAGGAGTGGTACGACCGCTCAAATCAGGTGATTCTGCTCTCGGCCACACCGAGCGCCTGGGAGTTCGAGCAATCGTCGCAGGTGGTCGAGCAGATCATCCGCCCGACAGGACTCGTCGATCCTGAAGTCGTCGTGCGGCCTACGAAGGGCCAGATCGACGATCTCGTCGAAGAGATCCGCGTCAAAGCCGAGCGAGATCAGCGGGTGCTCGTGACGACGTTGACGAAGAAGATGGCCGAGGATCTGTCCGACTACCTCCTCGAATTGGGGGTGCGCGCTCGCTATCTGCACTCGGACATCGACACGCTGGAGCGGGTGGCGATCCTCCGCGATCTCCGGCTCGGCGAGTACGACGTGCTCATCGGCATCAACCTGTTGCGCGAAGGCCTCGATCTTCCGGAGGTTGCGCTGGTCGCGATCCTCGATGCGGACAAGGAAGGGTTCTTGCGTTCCGAGACGAGCCTCGTTCAGACAATCGGCCGCGCCGCCCGCAACGTCGACGGCCAGGTGGTCATGTACGCCGACGCTGTCACCGCGTCCATGCAGCGGGCATTGAACGAAACGAATCGTCGGCGACGCATCCAGCTGGAGTTCAACGAAGCGCACGGGATCGACCCGCAGACCATCCGCAAGAAGGTGTCGGACATCCTCGAGCTCATCCAGAGCGGGGGAGACTCGTCGGCAGGTGACCGCCGGCGACGTGAGCTGGCGCAGCGGCCGCCACTCGACATGCCCACCGATGACTTGCGGCGGCTCATCCAGAGCCTCGAGGAGGAGATGCACGAGGCCGCAGCCGACCTGCGATTCGAGTACGCCGCCCGGCTGCGCGACGAGGTCAACGAGCTGAAACGCGAGCTGCGTGAGATGTCGCAAGGTTTCGCCGTCGGCGGGCCTCCGGCGACCTGACTTTGGGCCTCGCAGGCGGAGGCCCGATTGGCGCCTCGCTTCTCTCGGCTCATTCGTGCGGCCTCATGGCCGCGCTCACCGTCCGATTGCACCGCGCAGGTCGCTGCAATCGGAGAGGGCGGGACAAAGCCCGCCCAAGGCGGTGCCCTAGGTGTGACAACCGGGGACGTTGTCCCTGGCGTGATGGTGTGGTTGGTGTCGTGATTGATTGAGCCCTCCGAGCGAGACTGTGGGTGTTCAACGACTCACATCTCTCAAGGAGGGCTCGTGTCCCACGCTAGATCGCAGCATCCGAATGCGCCGCTCACCCCGGAAGGGCGGCGACGGATGGTCGACTGTGTCCTGAAACGCAAATGGACGGTGACGGCAACAGCAGAACGGTTCCAGATCGACGCCAAGACGGTGCGAAAGTGGCGGGACCGGTTCTTGGCTGACGGCGAACCGGGACTCCAGGATCGGTCTTCGCGGCCGCGGCGGTCTCCGAACCGGACGCCACGGCAGCTGAGACGCCGGGTGATCCGGTTACGCCACAAGCGACGCTGGGGCGCCGACCATATTGCCCACGAGACTGGCTTAGCGGCCTCCACCGTGCAGAACATCTTGAACCGGGCCGGACTGGGGCGTCTCGATCGAGGCGACCGAGCCACGGACCGTGAACCGGTGCGCCGCTATCAACGTGGACACCCTGGGGAGTTGATCCACGTCGACATCAAGAAACTCGCCGGGATCCCCGACGGGGGCGGCTGGCGCACCCGGGGACGAGGCTACCGCGGCGAGAAAGCCACCAGGCGTCGCTACGCCGGCTACCGCTACATCCACACCGCCATTGATGACCGCACCCGCATCGCCTACTCCGAGATCCTCGACGACGAGCAAGCCATCACCGCGGCTGGGTTCTGGACCCGCGCCGCGGCCTGGTACCAGTCGATCGGGATCACCCCCCAACGGGTGATCACCGACAACGGCAGCTGCTACAAATCCGGTCTCTGGCATCGTGCCTGCCAAACGACCGGCACCACGGTCAAGAAGACCCGAGTGCGTCGACCCCAAACCAACGGCAAAGTCGAACGCTTCCACCGCATCCTCCTCGAGGAATGGGCCTATATCCGACCCTGGACCTCAGAGAGCCAACGCGCCACCGGCTACGACGGGTTCATCCACTTCTACAATCACCACCGATCCCACGGATCACTCAAATGGGCCGCCCCCATCAGCATCTTCCAGGACAACCTCCCCGAAGAGCACACCTAGGCGGGTCCGCGGCTCTGGGCAGACACTGGCAGCCAGCCGTCAGAGGAGTTGCATGCAACGCGATGAGTTCGAGGGCTCTGAGGGACGGATCTCGTATCACGCGTGGAGGAACCATTCGGCGCCGATTCGGATCGTGATCCTCACGCACGGGTACGCGGAACACGGCGCCCGGTATGCGCACGTCGCAGAGAGCCTCGCCGACGACGGGGCAGCGGTCTACGCAGAAGACCACATCGGTCATGGCCACTCGGATGGTGAACGGGCCCTCATCACCGACTTCGAGCACGTCGTCGACGATCTCCACACCTTGGTCGGCATCGCACGCAGGGCGCAGCCAGACATCCCGGTCGTGATGGTCGGTCACTCGATGGGCGGCCTCTTGACCGCCCGGTACGTGCAGCGTCATCCCGCGTCGCTTGCTGGAGCCGGTTTCCTCGGAGCTGTGCTCGGGAATTGGAAATGGGCACGCGAAGCGCTGCGCCTCCCGGAGCTTCCGCAGGAAACGAACGAACCCTCCGGCATGTCGCGCGATGTTCATGCGGCCGCCGGCTACGAGCACGACCCGCTCATCTATCACGGGGCCTACAAGCGGCCACTGCTCGAAGCCGAAGTTGTCGCCTTGGATCGCTTCGACGCCGAGATCGACCGACTCAGCTTGCCGGTCCTGCTGCTGCATGGATCTGACGACCCCTTCGTGCCACCGGGCGACAGCGTCGACGCCGTGCTTCGGATGCCGTCAAAGGACAAAGAGATCCGGGTCTTTCCCGGCGCCCGCCACGAGCTCGTCCACGAGATCAACCGGACCGAAGTGGTCGACGTGCTTCGGCGGTGGATCGAGCGCGTCACGTAGACCGTGTGCCTCTCGAGGCAGCGCCGGCAGATCTGGCTCCTGACGGATGCGAACGCCATGAGCTGCGCTCGCTACTGCTCCACTCACTCATCTTGACTCGCCACTCGTGACGGCTGCCGCTAGCTTTCCGGGCCATGGCCGACTCGATCTCCTCGTTGTTTCCCTCCGACTTTGTCTGGGGTGCGGCGACAGCTGCGTACCAAATCGAAGGGGCCGTCGACGCCGACGGACGCGGGGAGTCGATCTGGGACCGGTTCTCGCACACGCCGGGAAGGACGCTGAACGGCGAGACCGGCGACGTTGCGTGCGACCACTACCACCGGTTCCGGGAAGACGTCACGATCATGCGGGACCTCGGAGTCGAGGCGTACCGGTTCTCTATCGCCTGGCCCAGGATCATCCCCGACGGCACGGGTCGCGTGAACCAGGCGGGCCTCGACTTCTACGATCGGCTCGTCCACGAGTTGCTCGAGGCCGGGATCACCCCGTTTCCGACGCTCTATCACTGGGACCTGCCGCAGCCACTCGAGGACGCCGGCGGATGGCCGCTGCGGGCGACGGCGCACGCATTCGCCGAGTACGCCGCGGTCGTCGGTGAACGCCTCGGCGATCGGGTGAAGGACTGGTGGACCATCAACGAGCCGTGGTGCGTCGCCGAGCTCGGCTACCGGTACGGGGATCACGCCCCGGGGCGGCACGATCCGCACGACGCACTCGCCGCCTCGCATCACGTGCTCCTCGCCCACGGCCTCGGGATGCAGGCGCTGCGTGCGGCGATCCCCGCCGCTCAAGTCGGTATCGTCACGAACCACGACTTCCGGGTGCCGCGGTCGGATCACGTGTCCGACCGAAGGGCGTCCGAGCTGGGGCACGCCGTCAACTCGCGCTGGTACCTCGACCCCATCTACCTCGGCGAGTACCCGGAGCTTGCGGTCCACCACCACCGCTGGGACCAGGAACAGATCTTCCCGGGGGATATGGAGATCATCTCGAGCCCGGTCGACCACCACGGCATCAACTACTACACGCGCACCATCGAGCGCGACGAGGGCGTCGACGACCTGGAGCGTCCCCAGCCCATCGTCGAAGCCGCCCTTCCGAGAACGACGATGGGGTGGGAGATCTACCCGGATGGGCTGCGCGACCTCCTGGTCAGGCTCAACAACGACTACAACCTACCGTCCGTGTACATCACGGAGAACGGCGCCGCATTTCCCGACGAGGTGATCGACGGCGAGGTTCACGACTCCAACCGCACCGAGTTCCTGCAGCGTCACCTCGCAGCGGCGGCCGAGGCCATGAACGCCGGAGTCCCGCTGAGCGGGTACTTCGTGTGGTCGCTGATGGACAACTTCGAATGGGCCCGCGGCTACGGCCAGCGGTTCGGTTTGGTCCACGTCGACTACGACACCCAGAAGCGCACCCTCAAGGACAGCGCCAACTGGTACCGCGCGATGCTCAGCGGGCGCACCTGACGGGCTCAGCGCGCACACCTGAGGGCTCCCCGGTCGCGTCGTCGGCTAGGAGTCTGCTGAACAATGTCAGCTCACACTCGCCGCGCCAATCTATGACCAGGCGATTGTCGCGATGGGCGAGCCCTCACGCCATTTGTTCAGCACCCTCCTAGTGCCGCGTCTCCGTGTAGCCTCGGGCGCTCATCATCCATCAGGGGCCGGCGGCGGCGTGCCGTCGTGAGCGATCGCTCCCGACCGTTCCGAGACATATCGGAGTCACATGTGACCACACCCATCATCTCTGTCGAAGGCATCACGAAGTCCTTCGGCGAAGTCCACGCGCTCACCGGGGTG
Source organism: Myxococcales bacterium (assembly GCA_029863845.1). GTDB lineage: Bacteria > Myxococcota_A > UBA9160 > UBA9160 > SMWR01 > JACZXC01. Next base: position 515 of record JAOTUO010000292.1, on the reverse strand, counting down.
GATCTCGAGGTCGACGCCGGGACCGTCTACGGCCTCCTCGGTCCCAATGGGGCTGGGAAGACAACCGCCGTCCGGATCCTGACGACCCTGCTCCGACCCGACGCCGGCCGTGCCACGGTGGCCGGGTACGACGTCGTGTCGCAGGCGAACGAGCTGCGCAGCGTCATCGGCCTCGCCGGTCAATACGCCGCAGTCGACGAGATCCTCACGGGTCGAGAGAACCTGGAGATGGTGGGTCGCCTCTATCGCTTGTCCACATCCGAAGCGAAGAGCCGCGCCGATGAGATCTTGCATCGGTTCGACCTCACCCATGCCGCCGACCGCCAGGTCAAGACCTACTCCGGCGGAATGCGGCGCCGTCTCGACCTCGGTGCCAGCCTGGTGGGCAGGCCGCAGGTCCTGTTTCTCGACGAGCCGACCACCGGGCTCGACCCTCGGAGCCGGATCGGCTTGTGGGAGTTCATCGAGCGCCTCGTGGATAGCGGGACGACGCTGCTGCTAACGACGCAGTACCT
>JAOTUO010000291.1 GCA_029863845.1 Myxococcales bacterium | reverse complement strand
ATGCGCCGCGAAGACGGTGACCAGACTGGCGAGCGAGCCGTTCGAGATGAAGACCTTCCGGCCGTTGATGACGTAGCCTCCGTCCTTCTTGTCGACCCGCGTGCGGGGGCTCGCTCCGCCGTGCCCGAAGATGAAATCCGAGCCCATGCCGGGCTCGGTGGCGGCCAGTGCGGCCAGCTGGGGCTCGTCCGTCTCCCACGAATCCGCCAGGGGCTTGACGAAGCGCTGGATCTTCTCGAGATCGCCCGACATCAGGATCGGCGAGAGCCCGAGCATCGTGGCTCCGAAGAGCACCGTGCAGCCGGAGCAGGCCGCGGCCAGCTCCTCGGTGACGATGGCTCCCATGAAGGGGTCGTGCGACATGCCACCCAGGAACTCCGGCAGGCTGTTGCCGATCACCCCGGCGCGGGCGCCTTCCCGGATCAGCTCGTCCCGCGCCGGGCTCGCCGGGTTCCGGTCGAGCTCGAGCGCACGCGGCGTCACGCAGCGCGCCGCGAACTCGCGCGCCCAGTCCTGGACCTCCTGCTGCTCGGGGGTGAGGGCGCTCATGCAGTCGCCTTCCGTTTGATCTGCTTCAGCGTCTCGCCGGCGGGGATGGTGTTGTCCGAGAGCACGACGATCAGCGGCCCCTCGGCGTCGGGCACGACGTCGGCCAGGGCGTCCCACGGCGTCGTCCGGGCGCGGAATCGGGCCTGTCCGATCTCCTGCTCCCGCGCCACGATCTCGAGCTGGGTCTTCGTGATCTCCTCGATCGCGATTCCCCCGGCCGGATCGGGGATCAGCTTGTAGTTGAGCGAGGGCCGGCTCGCACTCTCGCGCTGGGCGTTGGCCACCGCCTCGGGCAGCGGCCCCTGCAACTCGCCTTCGACCTCGAAGATGCACTCCCCCCAGCGTGTCACGGAGCCTCGGAAGCTCGCCCCCTCCCGCTCCCACCGCACTTCGGCCAGCAGCTTCGGAAAGCCCGCGATCTCGCGCCCCGGAATCAGGGCCTCGTCCGTGTTGACGTAGATGTGCGGGATGTACGTTCCCACCACGTCGTCCACGCGCACCGGAACCATCACCACGAACTCGTTGAAGGGGTGAAGCTGGAAATCGCTCTCGGGATAGCAGAGCAGCGTCAGCACGCCGGGGCCCTCTGCGGGCTCCATGCCGGGGGGAAGAATGCGCTCGACACTTCCCGGCCGTGGCGCGAAGGGCAGCGCCGCGATGCGAACGCCGCGCCAGGAGTGCGGAAGCGGCGGGAAGATCGGCTTGGACCAGGGCATGCTGATGGGTTGGGTCATCGCTCGTTCTCCTCGAAGGGTTCGATGTCCACGAAGATGCAGCGATCGAAGGGGACGGGCTGCCACTCGGTCGGCGCGTAGGACAGGTGCCCGTAGTCACCGACCAGGTGCAGCCACTTGACCATTCCCGGCTCGACCTCGTTCGAGCCATCGCCGTTCAGGAACGCAAAGCCCTCGAATCCGTTGTAGATCGTGAGACCGTCCGGCCGCTGGCACGGGCTCGTACGCGCCGAGATCACGAACTCGCCCACGTCGTTGCGCACGCGTACCAGGGCGTCGTCCGCGATGCCGTGCTCCGCCGCGACGCGGTCGTTGATCAACACGAAAGGCTTGCCCCGGTGCGTCTCCTGAAGCAGCGGATTCGTCATGTTCATCGCGTGGATGCTCCAGCGGGCATGCCCGCCGGACAGCCGGAACGGATGGGCGCCGCCCATCGCCGGCGGCTCCTTGTGCATCGGCAGGTCTTCTCCGGCCTCCTGGTACCAAGGGTGGTCGATCAGGAACTGCGCACGCCGCGTCAGCGTCGGGTAGGGGTGACCGAGCTCGATGTGGTTGCGCAGCGGCGAGTGCGTCTCACCGTGCGGGAAGGGCGATGCGTTCGCCCGCCCCAGCGCCATGAAGGGCCAGCCGGAGTAGCGCACGTAGCCCTTCTCCTGAAAGGTCTCGAGGGTCGTGCCCGCGGGCAGGTTCCCGCTGTCGACCGCGTCCGCCAGCGCCTCGCGCGCCACCCCTTCCTCGCTGGCCATCGCGCCCTTCAGCGTGAAGGCGTCCCAGAGCTCGTCGAAGCGTCGAGGCGTGCTGTCCCCGAGCCGGTAGCTCTCGAGTCCCCGCCCCCTGGCGCGGTCCGCCAGCACGCGAAACAGTTCGCCCATGACCCGCCACTCGCTCCGGGCCTCGCCGTGCGGCTCGACGACGGCGTGGGACATCGAGAGGATGAAAGGCCACGGCGTGGGCATGCCGAAGCTCGTCTTCTCGTAATGCTGGGTGGCCGGCAGCACGATGTCGGCGTGGAGCACCGTCTGTGACATGCGGTAGTCCATACAGACGATCTTCCTGAGCTTGGGCCAGAGGTGATCCAGCAGCACGCGCTTGCCGCCCCGTGTGCGCCGTAGCGTATTGCCGCCGACCTCGAACAGGACACGCGGCGGCTTGCTCGCGGCGACTTCGGCCGCGGCGCTCCAGGTTTCCGACTCCGCCGCCTCCCGATAGTAGGCATCGAAATCACGCGGCATGCTCGGGTCGTTCCAGGCTGCGTTGTTCCAGCGCGCGCGAAAGCCGGTGTGCACGTACCAGAAGAAGGCGGCCGGCAGCATGAGGCCCGCCGCGGCGGCCTTCAGCACGACGCGCGCCGGCAGCTCGCCGGTGAGCGTGGGGTCCTGCTCGAGCAGGGCCTGCTCGAGCGCCTGGCTTCCCTGCCGGATGCTCCGCCCGGCTTCCACCCCGGCCTCGGTCTTGGCGAGCAGCGTCGAGGTGCCGTCGAACATCGACGAACACCAACCACCGACACCGGTTCCCTTCTTGCCCCAGTTCCCGGTGAGAGCGAGCAGCAGGAGCATGGCCCGGGTCATCAGGTCACCGTGGAAGTACTTGCAGACGCCCGCCCCCAGCGCGATCCGGGTGCGCCCAGCCGCGGCCTTGCGCGCCAGCATGCGGATCGTGTCGGGGTGGGCCTCGCAGATCTCGCTCGCCTGCTCCGGCGTGTACTCCGCGTCGAGCTTGCGGCGCACCCGGGCGAAGAGCGGCTCCACCCGGACGCGTTCGCCCTGCGGGGTCTCGACGTCGATCTCGCCTTCCCGCAGCGGCTCGAAGCTCAACGACAGGCTGGCCGGATCTGCCGGCGCCATGGTCCCATCGGGTCGTGCCTGGAAGAATCGATCGTCTCGACCGCCGTCCCGGATGTCGCTCTCGCGCAGGAAGCGACCGGTGTCGCAGCGCACCAGGAGCGAAAGGTCGGTCTGCGAGGCGGCGAAGCCCCAGTCCAGCAGCTCTTCTTCGATGACGACCTGGGCCATACCCAGGGCCAGGGCGGCGTCGCTGCCGTGGCGAACGGGGACGTGGTAGTCCACGTGGCTGTGCGAGGGGCTCACGTCGGTCGAGATCAGCGCGATCTCGGCGCCCCGATAGCGCGCCTCGCAGAGGTAGTGGTAGTTCGGGATCTGCGTGTGCGCCGGGTTCGAGTGCCAGATCAGGATGAAGTCGCAGTGAAAGTTGTCGTCCCTCGATTCCGTGAAGGAGAACTTTCCGAAGGTCTGCTGGTACCCGGTGAAGAAATCGTTGATGGTGGCGTCGACGTCGAGCACCTGTCCGCCGAGGACATTCATGAAGCGCGAGCTCGGGTGCGTGGCCGCGATCTGCGGGCTCATCTCCATCACGATCGCCTCGGGGCCGACCTCCTCGATCGCGTCGAGCATGGCGTCGGCGACCTCGCGCAGGGCCTCCTCCCAGGAGATGCGCTGCCACCTGCCCTCGCCCCGTTCGCCGGCGCGTCGCATGGGGTAGGCGATGCGGTCCTCGGCATCGAGCTCCAGGCTCCAGGCGAGGCCCTTTTGGCAGATGAGCGGATTCATGTCGGGCACGCCGGGCTCGACGCCCTCCAGCACGCCGGCCGCCTCCTCGCGAACGACCTTGCCGTCCTTGACGAGGACGTAGATCGGGCAGTCGCCCGGAACGCAGTTCACACAGTGGGTGCCGAAGTGGGCGCGGTCCCATTCCTCGGCAACCCGCTGCCGCTGCCGCTGCTCGCTCGCGTTGGTGCCGGCCGAACTCATCGCGTGCCCTCCTGGGAAGCGGCCAACCCGGTCGGCGGCGGCGTCACCGTGGCCGGCTCCCGGGTGAAGGGACCGAAGAGGCTCTTCCATGCGTAGACGATCAGGGTGTCGAGCAGCTCCGAGCGGCCGCCGGCCCGCACCGCGTGGATCTCGCTGCGCAGCGTCTCGAGGGCCCGCCCGACGTCCGGACCGAAGAGCGACTCGAGGTACTCCAGCGGGATGCGCATGTTCCCGGTGTCGATGGAGCGATCTTCATTCAGCCGATACGGCGAGAGCGGCGGCACGTAGAAGACGTTGGGCTCGGTGCCGTACTCCGCGTGGAGGGGCAGTGCCACCCGCCACACGTTGACCAGCTTGTGGATCGGGCCGTCCTCGTCGTCGAGATACCCCACGAAGGCCAGACGCCCCGGACAGTTGCGGGCGCAGACCGGCGCCACGCCCTCTTCCAGCCGCGGAAAACACAGGTTGCAGTGCTGCGCCACCCCGCGGACGTGGTTGAAATAGATCTTCTTGTACGGGCAGGCGCGCATGCAGTCCTGCGAGCCCTGGCAGCGGTCTTCGTCGCGCAGCACGAGGCCGTCCGCCCGGCGCTTGTACATGGCGCCCGACGGGCAGGCCTCGACGCACGCGGGGTGGGTGCAGTGATTGCAGATGCGGGGAAGGTAGAAGTAGTACGAGTTCGGGAACTCCCCGGCGCCCTGGTCTTCGTCCCAGTTCGGACCCCAGGTCGGGGGCGTGCCCTCCGCCGTGCGGGGCCGAAGGGGCGCGGCCTGTCCCCTGCCTCTGAAGAAGACCTCTTGCTGGTTGAAGCTCCAGCCGCCGCCGAACTCCTCGAGCGTGGGCTTGCTGCCGAGCACGAGCCTGCCGTCGCGGTAGCCGCCGCCCATCTGCTCCCAGTCGCGCGGAACGCCGCGTCCCGGCTGGGTGTTGACGCTGCACCACCACTGGTGCTCCTCGCCTTCGCCACGCGTCCACAGCCGTTTGCACGCCACGCTGCAGCTCTGACACCCCATGCACTTGTTCAGATCGAAGACCATCGCGACCTGGCGCTTCGGTCCGTTCGGGATGTCTGACCGGTCACTCATCTGGGTCCCCTTGCTTCACGGTTGTTCTGGAGCCCTTGGCGTCGGTTGCCGCCCGCGCCCGTCCCGCGCCGGGCAGCGGGCGGCGCGCGATCTCGCGCGCTTCACGCTCCGGCACGCCGAGCAGCCGCAGCATCTGCCCGGCCAGCACGCTGTCGGCGTCTTCCGGGAGCTCGCCCCCCAGCGTGCCCAGCATCACGCCCGAGGTCGCCCCCGCGATCACGAAGAGCAGGGTGTCGATGTTCCG
>JAOTUO010000290.1 GCA_029863845.1 Myxococcales bacterium | reverse complement strand
CTCCCCGTCGACGACGATCATGTCGTCGCCCTCGCCGTACCAGTCGTTCACCTGGCGTTCGAAGACGTCGACGTTGAGGTTGCAGCCCACGTAGTGACCGCGGCCTCGAGTGTCGAGGATCACGTAGTTGCGTTCGCCCGTCAGGTTCGACTCGTCCCACGGGCCCCCGAAACCCAGCCCGACTCCGGCGGGTCGTTGGTCGTCCAGGCGGTAGTCCTTGCGCGTATAGCCCTTCTCGCGCGCCGTGCCGGCGGTGACGGGCGTTCGATTCCACCAGGCGTGGAACCGCGCGAGGTCCGCGTCGATCGACGCGTGCTCCTCGTAGTCGATGGTGTAGAAGAAGATGCGGAGCGCCGCTCCCTGGTTCTCCAGCTCGAGGCGGGCCCCCTCCGCGAAGGGCATCGGAAACCAGCAGTTCATGGCCTTCCCGTCCTGGGGACTCATCTGGAGCGGTAGCGATACGAAGTTGCGCCTGAGCCCGAAGCCGATGCCGAAGAAATCGCCCAGGGGAGCCTCCACCGAGGGGGAAGACTCCCCGTCCCAGAACATCCGCAGTACCGTCTGGCGCAGCTCGTGCGGCTCGGACGGCAGCGACATCATCGTCATCCAGAGGTGACGGATGCAGCCCGCGCCCTCGATCTCCCCGAGCAGGGCCGTTTCACCCGGTGGAATCTGGATGGCGTCGCGGTTGCCGCCGCTGCGATCCCACGACGAGAGGCGCTGCCGCTTGAAACGGCGCAGGCGCGGCAAGCCGGCCAGAGATCCGGATCCGAGGTCCATCGCCTCCCTCCTTTCGCTCCCGCCGGAAGGTAGCCTCAAGAGTCCAGGAAGATCTCGTCGCGGCCATCGGCGGAGTCCAGCACGCCGTCGACGACGCGGCGCATGCGGTCGGTGTGGGAGCCGCTCCAGTAGAAGCGCGCGCAGCCGGGGCAGCGCCGAAACTGCGTCTGGGCGTTCCAGACCCGCGGTGGCACCGAGCCGCGCGCCTCGGCCTTCGACGCCGCCTCCAGCGGCGTGTTGCAGCGGCTGCAGCGCGTGAAGAGCCGCGCCTGCCTCGCGAGGTCGAAGCGCTCGACGATGTCGCGAAGCTGGACGAGCGGCTCCTCGGAGGCGACCACGACCACGCCCGACACACGCCACTCTCCCGGGAGCGCCCGGTCGCGCGTAAGGATCACCCGGTGCTCCTCCACCGCACGGCGCACCAGCTCGCCGTCGGCGATGTGGGCCTCCCACGCCGTGTCGAAGCCCAGGATGCGCAGCCAGCGGGCGAGCCGGCCCAGCATGGCGTCCGCCATGAAGCGCGGCGGGTCGGCGCCGAGGTCGCGGACGCGCGGAGCCAGGCCGACGCGGTTGCCGCAGGTGCAGTGGAGCGTGCGCCCGAAGGGGAACAGGGCGACGTCGTACTCGCGCCCGCACTGCGAGCAGGGCACCCCCATCGGCGCGCGGGTCAGACGCGCCCGCGCGACTCGCCGGTCACCAGGGCGCGTGCGACGAGGTGCGCGATGCGCAGGGGCTCGGGCAGCCGCGACTTGCGCAGCGTCGCCTCGACGAGCCGCGCGGCCTGCTTGCGGTCGGTGCCCGCGTGCGAGATGTACAGGCCGTCGACGAGGCGGAAGGCCCGCGGCGCTCCCGTCGCCATCGGAAGCCGCTCGCGCAGACCCGCCGACTCGAGCGCATCGGCGAGCTGGGAGGTCGCGGGATCGCGACGCGTGACGGTGAGGACCGGCACGCCCAGGCGCGTGGACAGCGATTCGATGTCGATCAGGCCCAGCCCTGCGATCGTGATGCCGCCCAGGACGATCGCCTGCACCGATGAGAACGCGCGCAGCCCCGAGATCCAGTCGCCGAGAAAGTCGGTCGCGCCGTCGCCGTCGACCGGGAAGGCGCCGATGGCGATGCTCTCGACGAGGTCGCATCCCTCCATCATCACGCCGACGATGGGGACGGGATCGTGCTGCCCCTTGTCGAAGGGCGCGTCGTCGATTCCCAGGACGTGTGGACGGGCTGCTCCCGACACGTGTTTCAGTCTACCGCGCGCAGGGGGGCGGCGCCGACGCCGGGCCAGATGCGGGCGACCCCGAAGACGGCCCGCACCGCAATCCAGCCGGCGGTCACGAGCCACACGAGGGTGAGGGCATCCGGTGCACTGCGATCGACCGCCAGCAGCAGAATCGCCGCGCCGGCGGCGGTGGCGCCGATCATGGCGTTGCGCAGGAAGCGGTAGTCCCCGGTTCCCCAGTGGATGCCGTCGGTCACGAAGGAGAGGGCGTTCAGGGGCTGGGCGAGCGCGCAGACGATCCAGGCGGCGGCGAAGACGTCCCGAGCCGTGACCGGAACCAGGAGGTGCGCAACGGCGGTGGTCCCGGCCAGCATCGTGAGAGTGAGCGCGGCGCCGGTTCCGACGCCCCAGCCACAGGCCACAGCCGCGACGCGGCGCGCCAGGTCGCGGCGCCCCGCCCCGAGGAACCAGGCGACGAGGCTTTGCGACGTCGCCGCATACGCGTCCAGGACGAGAGCCGTGAGCAGCCAGGTCTGGCGGATCGCCTGGTGCGCGGCGCCGGCCTCGCTTCCGATCTGCGTCGCCACGCGGGTCGCCAGCACCAGGAAGAGGAGGAGCGACCCCGTGCGGAAGAAGAGGTCGCGCCCCACGACGAGCAGGGCGCCGGCCTGGCGCGGGTGGATCCGCGCGGGTAGGCCGAGCCGCCGGTGGACCGCCACCAGCGCCCCCGCGGCGGCCGCCCACTGGGTCGCGGTCGTGGCCCACGCGGCGCCCGCGACCCCCAGGGCGGGAACGGGCCCGTGGCCGAAGATGAGGAGCGGATCGAGCGCGACGTTGGCGGCGTTGCTGGCGGCGGCGATCCAGAGCGGCGTGCGCATGTCCTGCATGCCGCGCAGCGCCCCGAACGCGACCATGACGACCAGTGTCGCCGGTGCGCCCAGCAGCCGGATCGCGAGGTAGGCGACGGTGGCGCTCCGGACGGCGGGATCGTCGCTCATGAAGTCGGCGGCCGCGTCGAGCAGCGGCCAGCTCACGAGGACGATCCCGACTCCGATCGCGGCGGCCAGCGCCAGCGCCAGCCCGTTGGCGTCGCGCGCCCGCGCCCGATCGCCCGTGCCGAGGGCGCGGGCCACCTCGGTCTGGGTGCCGATCCCGAGGAAGTTGAAGACCCAGAGCGCGCTCGACATGAGCACCGCGGCGACCCCCAGGCCGGCCAGCGGCGCCGCGCCCAGGCGCGCCACGAACGCGGTGTCGGCGACGCCGCAGAGCGGCTCCGCGACCAGGGAGAGGAGCACCGGAAGCGACAGGCGGATCAGCGTCCGGTGCGGATGCCGGACGAAGGGATGGCGTTCGGCGGAACCTCGCGACACGCGGCTAGCTGTAGCGCGCCTCCTTGCCGCGGGACTCCCCGTGCTGCGCCACCGCGTCGCGCAGGTCCGCGAGGAAGGCGTCGGCGACCCGGGCGTGGGCAGGCGACACCATCAGGTGGAGTGCGCTCGGGTCCGTCTGCCGGTCGAGGTGCCAGCTGCGGTCGTCCATGGCGTCGCCCACGGCCGCGATGTCGATCGAGTCGGATCCGAAGGACATCACGCTCATGACCGGCGCGCCCCAGACGCGCAGCTCGGGGATGGCCTCGATCCCCTCGCGCAGCTTGCGGGTGGTGTCGCGCAGCACCGTGGCCAGCTTCACGTATCCCTCTTCGCCCAGGAAGTGCATCACCGCCCAGGACGCCGCGATCGGCGCCGCCGGCCGCGCGCCGGCCATCGCGAACGAGCCGTAGAGCCCGCCGGGCCAGCGGTCGTACATGAAGAGCTGGTACTGGTGCAGATGGGCCCGGTCGCGATGCACGATCACCGAGGCGCCCTTGGTGCAGTAGCCGTACTTGTGCACGTCCGCCGAGATCGTGGTCACGCCCGGCACGCGGAAGTCGAAGGGCGGGACCTTCTCGCCGAGGCGCTCGAGGAAGGGCAGCAGGAAGCCGCCCAGACACGAATCGGTGTGGAAGGAGGCGTTCCGCTCGGCGGCCAGGGCGGCGAGCTCGGGGATCGGATCGACGACGCCAAAGGGGTAGTTGGGCGCGGATCCCACGATCAGCGCGGTGTTCTCGGTGACGAGCTCGGCGGCGGCCGCTACGTCGGCGCGGTAGTCGTCGTCGAGGGGCACCGCCTTGAAATCGAGCCCCAGGTACTTCGCGGCCTTGGCGAAGGCCGGGTGCGCCGAGTAGGGCACGACCATCTCCGGCCGCTCGATGCCCCGCTCGGCGCGCGCGCGGTCGCGCGCCGTCTTGACCGCCATGAGAATGCTCTCGGTCCCCCCGGAGGTCATGGCGCCGCCCGACTCGTCGGGAGCGTGCAGCAGCCCGGCCGTCATCGAGACGACGTCGTCCTCCATCTGCCGCAGGCTCGGGAAGCGGAAGGGGTTCAGCGCGTTCTCGTAGAGGTAGAGGTCGTGGGCCTCGCGGAGCATCGCGTCCACGTCTTCGCCGGCCGGATAGACGAGGCTCCACGTCCGGCCGCCCCGCCAGTCGGCGTCGGCGGCCTTGCGCTCCCGCATGCGGGCGATCACCTCGTCCCGGGGGGTCCCCTGCTTCGGTAGCTGCATGTTGAGCGCTCCTCGCTGCCGCCCGCGGCGCGGCATCCGGGTTTTCGACCGGCTTCGGGGTCGCGCCCCGGGCCTTCAGATGCCCTCGATCCGGTGCACGCGACGCCACACGAGGCCGGGCAGGAAGCGGCGCATGCGCCAGGCGAGCGCGGATCCGCGACCCGGGAAGGCCCAGAGCTTTCCGGCCTCGAGCGAGCGCTCGATCGCCTCGAGCACGACCTCGGGCTTGATGGGGGGCATCTGCTCCAGCAGCTTCGGCCGGCTGGTCGCCTGGTCGAGCAGTGGCGTTGCGACCGGCGGCGGGCAGACGCAGACGATGCGAACGCCCTTGCCGCGGTTCTCGTGGTAGAGCACCTCGCTGAAGGCCACGACGGCGAACTTGGAGGCGTTGTAGGCCCCGAAGTGGGGCGTCGGGATCCAGCCCGCCATCGAGGCGAACTGGATGAGGTCGCCGCGCCCGCGTTCGAGCATCCCGGGGAGCGTCGCCAGCGTGACGTTCACGACGCCCCCGTAGTTGATGCGCATGATGCGGTGGATCTCGTCGAGGTCCTGGTCGACGAGCAGGGAGGTCGGCATGATGGCCGCGGCGTTGACGACGCGCTCGATGGGACCGAGCTCGGACTCGATCGCCTTGACCTCCGCCTGGACGGCCTGGGCGTCGGTCACATCGAGGACCGAGGTGCGCAGCGCCGGCTTGCCGGGCTTCGCTTCGGGCAGCCCCGTCGCGCTGGCGCCGGTCTCCAGCAGCCCCTTCTCGTCGACGTCGACGGCTGCGACCGACACGCCGGCGGCGGCGAGGCGGCGCGCGGCCAGGCGAC
>JAOTUO010000289.1 GCA_029863845.1 Myxococcales bacterium | reverse complement strand
AGGAGGACGCGGCGCGGCTGCTGCGGGGGCAGTTCGGTCTCGACGACCTGCTCAAGCAGCTCAAGACGATCCAGCGGATGGGACCGATCCGGGAGGTCCTCGCCAAGCTCCCGATGTTCGGATCCATCGCGGAGCAGGTGGACGAGCGCGAGATCCGCAAGGTCGAGTCACTGATCGGCTCGATGACGCCCACCGAGCGCAGCCAGCCCGCGATCATCGACAAGAGCCGCTCGTCCCGCATCGCGCGGGGGAGCGGCCGGCGCTCGCGCGACGTGCGCGATCTCGTCGCGCGCTTCGAACAGATGCGGGAGATGATGGCATCGCTGGGATCCGGGGGGATGCTGTCGAAGGTGCCGGGGCTCGGCCGTCTCGCAGGAGCCGGGGGCGGGTTCGATCCCGGTCTGCTGGCCGGCCCTGACGGTGCCGGGCCGGGGCGGCGCGCGAGCGAGCGCCGGCGATCCCACCAGAAGGGAAAGCGCAAGCAGGCGCGAAAGGCGCGTCGGAAGAACCGGCGGCGCTGAAGCGCGGCGCTTGGCGGTTCGGCATCCTCCGTCTAGACTGGAGCTTCGCGACGTGTCGGGGGGGCGCGTCCAGCAAGGCTCACTACACGAAATCCACCCGAGCGCGCCGCGAACCCCGCGGGGCCTGGCTCCGTCGGCTCGGATCGGAGAATCGTCAGGTTTCTTCCGGAAGTTGCCGATCCGAGTCGTAGCGATGATCCGATCTCTCGCCGTCATGGTCTACGCCCTCGCCCTGAGCTCCGCGCTCGCCGCGGGCGCCTCCGAGTTGCTGCCGCGGCCCGATGCGCTCGAGCCCAACGTGCGCTTCTGGACCCGTGTCTACAGCGAGGTCGACGGCCAGTCGGGCCTGATCCACGACGCGGTGCACCTCGACGTCGTCTACGAGACGCTGCGCCTGCCGAAGGGGCTGAGCGCCCGCGGCCAAGAGCGCCACGTCGAGCAGGTCAAGAAGCGCTACCGCGCGATCCTGCGGGAGCTGGCCACCGGGAAGCGCTCCGGACTGACCCCCGAGGAGGAGCGCGTGCTGGGCCGCTGGCCGGAAGGGACGACGAACGCGACGTTCCGGAGCGCCTCGCGCAACCTGCGCTTCCAGCTCGGACAGGCCGACAAGTTCCGCGAGGGGCTCGTTCGCTCCGGGGTCTGGCGCGACTACATCGATGAGGTGCTGCGGGAGCGCGGCATCCCCGAGCAGCTGGTCGCCCTGCCTCACGTGGAGTCGTCCTACAACCCGCACGCCTACTCGCGGGTCGGCGCCGCCGGGCTCTGGCAGTTCACGCGCTCCACCGGCCGGCGGTACTTGCGTATCGATCACGTCGTCGACGAGCGCCTCGACCCCGAACGCGCGACGGTGGCGGCGGCGCGTCTGCTCGAGGACAACTACCGCGCGCTCCAATCGTGGCCGCTGGCCATCACGGCCTACAACCACGGCTCGTCGGGAATGCGCCGCGCCGTCCGGAAGCTGGGCACCGGGGACATCGGCGCCATCGTGCAGCGCTATCAGAGCCGCACCTTCGGCTTCGCCTCCCGGAACTTCTACGCCTCGTTCCTGGCCGCCCTGGACGTCGACCACCACGCCGACCTCTACTTCGGCCCCGTGGCGCTCGACGAGCCGGTCGAATACGACACGGTCGTCATCGACGACTACTACCCGGTGAGCAGCATCGGGCGCGCTCTCGGAATCGACCGGGAGACGCTGCGGCAGCACAACCTCTCGCTGCGCCCCGCGGTCTGGAACGGCAGCAAGTACCTGCCCCGGGGCTACGAGCTGCGGGTCCCGAGCGATCGGCTGACGGAGGCGCCGGAGGTGGCGCTCCGGACGATCCCGTCGGACGAACGCTTCGCGCGGCAGCATCGCGATCGGTACTACAAGGTGCGCCGCGGCGACACGCTCTCGAAGATCGCCGGGCGCTACGGCGTGCGGGAAAGGCAGCTGGTCGCGCTCAACAACCTGCGCAGTCGCCACCGCATTCACGCCGGCCAGGTCCTGGTCCTGCCCGACGCCGCCGGCAGCGACATCCTGGCGGTGGAGCGGGAGGAGCTGCCGGCCGACGGCATCTATCGCGTGCGCCGCGGCGACACGATCGGGATCATCGCGCGGCGATTCGGCACCTCCGAGGCGCAGCTCGTCGCCGACAACGACCTGCGCAATCGCCACCGGATCGCCGTCGGCCAGCGCCTGCGGCTGCCCGGCGCGACACCGAGCGTCGTCGCCGCCGCCGATGTCGACATCCAGAGCGAGCCGGCGGCGGCCGAAAGCCCGATGCCGCCGCCCGCGGAGCCCGATCCCACCGGCGACGCGCCGGCCGAGGCGATCGTCGCCGCGGCCGTGACCGAGGCCGACGGCGACCCGTTCGACGCCGACCCGGCAGCGGACCCGGAGATCTTCGTGCCCCTGCCGGACGCCGCCGCCGACCCCGCCCCGGTCGCCGACGGCAGCGACAACGGAGAGGAGCCGGTCTACGCCTCGGTCGCAGCAGCGGTCGCGACGGCCGCGGACGACCCGCCCTCCCCCGATCCCTCCAACTACTCCGTCACGCCGAAACACCGGATCACCGTCCAGGCGGAGGAGACGCTCGGCCACTACGCGGAGTGGCTCGAAGTCTCCACCAGCCGCCTGCGGCAGCTCAACCGGATGTCCCAGGGCACACCGCTCGCCATCGGACAGCAGGTGCACCTCGACGTCAGCCGCGTCAGCCCGGAGACCTTCGAGGAGCGCCGCCTCGAGTACCACCAGACGCTTCAGGCGGAGTTCTTCGCGTCCTTCGTCGTCGCGGACACGGAGACCCACGTGCTCCGAAACGGCGACACGATCTGGATTCTCGCCCGCGAGAAGTTCGAGGTGCCGGTCTGGCTGCTGCGCCAGTACAACCCCGATCTCGACTTCCGAAGTCTCAAGGCGGGAACCTCGATGATCATCCCCATCATCGAGCCTCGCGAAAGCTAGAACGCCGCCGAGGCCCCTTCGCGCCCGTGGTGTCCGAAGGCCGGGGCCGCCCGCGCCCCGAACTCCTTCTCGCGCAGCCCGTTAGACCTGGAAGATCGTCTCGTCCGGTAGCCGGATCGCGGTCAGGCGGCCGCCGTAGACGGCGCCCGTGTCGATCCCGATGCTGAAGGGCGGGTTCCAGCGCACTCCGAAGCCCGGTACCGGCGTGTGTCCGTACACGATGGTGACGCCCAGCGCGTGCGGCAGGTCGGCGCTGGCGCGGTCCCACAGCAGATCCTCCGGGCGCGTGCGGCGGAGTGCGTAGCCGACGTCGTCTTCGCCGGTCAGATGGCGCCCGATGCCCGCGTGGACGAACAGGTAGTCCCCGTCCAGGTGGAAGAGCTTCAGGCTGCGAAAGAAATCCTCGTGCGCCTTGGGCAGCTCGAAGGACTCGGGCTCGGGGAACTCCTGATCGAAGTAGCCGTAGCTCGCGAGGGTGCGGTCACCGCCGTTCAGGAGGAAGGCGTCCCCCCCGAAGTAGGCCTCGCCGCGCCACCCCAGGAAGTCGAGGAACATCGACTCGTGATTGCCCAGCAGGAAGGTGCAGGGCCGCTCGCGCGCGACCTCGACGAGCCGTTCCACCACGCTCTTCGAATTCGGGCCCCGATCGATGTAGTCGCCGATGAAGATCAGGCGGTCGTCGGGGCCGAGCGGGAGCCGGTCCAGCAGCTCCGCGAGCAGGTCGCACTCTCCGTGGATGTCTCCGACTGCGTAGAGCATGCCCATGGGCTCCCCGTGCGACGTTTCGGCGACCAACCGCGGCGGCTTGATCGGCCGAAGCGTTAGCCGGAGGCGGCCGCCGCCGGCCCCGCGCGGGACACCGCCGGATCCACCACGCGGCGGGAGCTGCGCAAGGCGAGCTGACCGCAGGCCGCGTCGATGTCGGAGCCGCGGCTGCGGCGCAGTGTGACGGTAGTGCCCCGGCTCGCTAGGTCCCGCAGGAATCGATCGACGGTCGCCTCCGGCGGCGGACGCAGGGTCGAATCGCCGTGCGTGTTCATCGGGATCAGGTTGACCTTCGAGGGGAGGCTCCGGGCCAGCCGCGCCAGCCGCCGCGCGTCCTCCGGACCGTCGTTGACGCCGTCGATCAGCGTGTACTCGAAGAAGACCGGCCGCCGCGCCGTGATGCCGTCGAGCGCCCGGAGCGTCGCCAGCAGCTCCCGCAGCGGGAAGCGGCGGTTCAGCGGCACGAGTCGATCGCGGACGTCGTCGGTGGTGGCGTGGAGGGAGACGGCGAGGTTGACGGGCACGCTCTCCAGAAGGGGCCGGATCTTCGGCAGCACGCCCGCCGTCGACACGGTCACCCGCCGGGGCGCCAGGCCGAAGGCCTTCGGGTGCAGGAGGATGCGCACCGCCTCGATCACGGCGTCCAGGTTGAGAAGCGGCTCGCCCATGCCCATGAAGACGACGTTCGTGATCTGCCGTTCGGCCTCCAACAGCTCCCGCATGCGACAGACCTGGTCGATGATCTCGGCCGTCGCGAGGTTGCGCTGGAAGCCGAAGGCGCCAGTGGCGCAGAAGCTGCAGGCCAGCGAGCACCCCACCTGCGTCGAGACGCAGAGCGTCGTGCGGTTCTCCTCGGGGATGAGGACGGACTCGATCCGGGCGCCGTCGCGAGCGATCAGCGTCGCCTTTACCGTCCCGTCCGCGGAGCGGTCCACTGCGGACACGTCGAGGCTGCGGGTCTCCCATCGCTCCCGGAGCTGCGACCGGAGCTCCACCGGGAGATCGGTCATCCGCTCGGGTTCCTCGACGCCACGCTGGTAGAGCCAGCCCGCGATCTGCTCGGCGCGGTACGGCGCCAGACCGTCGCGGGCGATCCGACCGCGCAGGCCTTCGATCGAGTAGTCCTTGAGGTTCGGGTGCGTTCGGGTCACGGTCAGCTCTCGGGCGGTCGGCTCACGCTATGAGGCGACCCCCGGGGTGTCAAGCAGAGCCCATTCCCCCGCCCCGCGCGGGGGGCGGTCAGACCCGCCGGTAACAGAAGAAGCACAGCGCGCGGCCCTCGGCGCGCCACTCGGTCTCGTACGCGGTCGGGCGGCGGCCCGGCACCTCCTTCCGATACCGATCCGGCGCATAGGCGTTCTGGAGCCGGGGCTCTGCCGTGAGGATCGCGTCGACCGCCTCGGCGTACTCGCGGTGATCCGTGGCGACGTGGAGCAGGCCGTGCGGCTCGAGGCGCGGGGCCAGATCGCGCACGAAGGCCGGCGTCATCAGCCGCCGGCCGTGGTGGCGCTTCTTGGGCCACGGATCCGGGAAGTTGATCCAGCAGCAGGCCACCGACTCCGGCGGCAACAGCTCCGCCACCGCCCTCTGGGCCGTCGACTCGACCAGGCGGACGTTGCGCACCCCGCTGCGTGCGAGGCGGCGCGCCATCTTGAGCACGCGCTTGAAGGAGCGCTCGATGCCGAGGAAG
>JAOTUO010000288.1 GCA_029863845.1 Myxococcales bacterium | reverse complement strand
GAGTTCATCCCGGTGACCGGCCTCCTCGGTCACCGGGATGAACTCCTTGGGTGAGACGACCCCCAGTTCGGGGTGCTCCCACCGCAGAAGCGCCTCCATGCCGACCACCTTCCCGGTCTGGAGATCGAATCGGGGCTGGTAGTGGAGACGGAACTCCTCGCTCGCGAGGGCGTCACGCAGACGGCTCTCGAGAGCGAGCTTGCGCACCAGCGCCGCGTTCATCGACTTCGAGAAGAAGTGGTAGCTGTTCCGCTGGTTCTCCTTCGCGTGGTACATCGCCGCGTCGGCGTTCTTGAGCAGCGTCTCCACGTCCTCGCCGTCCATCGGATAGACGGCGATCCCGATGCTCCCGGTCGTCCAGATCTCGTGGCCCTCGACGGAGATCGGCTCCGGCAGGGCCTCGAGAATGCGCTTGGCGACGTCGCCCGCGTCTTTCGGATCGGAGAGCTTCGACAGCAGCACCGTGAACTCGTCGCCGCCGAGTCGCGACACGGGCGGATCCGAATCGGCCTCGCCTTCGGCACGACCGACGACGTCGGAGTCGCGCACCCGGTCGCGCAGGCGATCGGCGACGGCCCGCAGCAGTTGGTCTCCGGCGCTGTGGCCGAGCGTATCGTTGATCCGTTTGAAGCGATCGAGGTCCAGGAACAGGAGCGCCAGCAGGTGCCTCTTCGCCGCGGCGTAGTCGATCGAGCGGGCGAGCCGCTCCTTGAAGAGGCGCCGGTTGGCCAGTCCCGTGAGGCTGTCGTAGTTGGCTAGGTAGCGGATGCGATCCTGGGCCTGCTGCTGCTCCGTGACGTCCTGGATGGTGCCGGAGACCCACGCGCCGGGCCGCCGATCGTCGGTGACGAACTCGCCCTGCTGCCGGACGTAGCGCACGTCGCCGGCGGTCCGCACCATGCGGTGTTCCAGATTGAAGGCCACGGACATCAGCAGGGCCTCGCGGATCTGGTTTTCAACGGAGTCCCGGTCGTCCGGATGCACGTGGGACTGGAAGCTCTCGTAGTCGATCTCGACCTTCCCGCGCTCCACCCCGAGGATGCGAAACACCTCGTCGGACCAATCCATCTCGTTGGTCTCGGTGTTCCAATCCCAGCTGCCGACCCGGGCGATGCGCTGCGCGTTCGAGAGCGAGATCTGGGTGTGCTGGATCCGCGAGAAGTTGCGGCTCTCGTGGATGAGGTAACGAACGCGGTGGATCAGCAGCGGCCAGTGGATCGGCTTGATCATGAAGTCGGACGCGCCGACCTCGTAGGCGCGGTCGATCGACTCCCGGTCCAGGGACGAGGTCGCCATCAGGATCGGAGTCGAGTCCGTCCCGTTGCACGCGCGCAGCTGTCGGCAGACCTCGAAGCCGTCGAGCTTCGGCATCTCGATGTCGAGCATCACGAGATCCGGTCGCACCTTCTCGAAGCGCTCGAGGGCGGCCGCCCCGTCGGCGGCCTCGGTCACGAGGAAGCCCTCCGCCTCGAGCCACTCGCGGGCGAGGGAGCGGATCAGGCGATCGTCGTCCACGACCAGGATCTGGGGCCTGGTTTCGTCGGAATCCATGCGACTCCCCTTATCGACCGGGGAGACGTTGAAGCTGAACGGGCTCCGGCTGGAGTTGCCGGTTCGCGACGGGTCGGTGCGCCCCCACGGGGGGCGCACCGTGTCTGACGGGGTACGCTGCGCACCCCTCACGATCAGCGTCACCGCAGTGCCAGCGGCGGCGCGTATCGACCTGTCGGTTCCCCTAGCGCTGCGGAATCAACTCGACCCGGCGATTCATCGCCCGGCCTTCCGAGGTCGAATTGGGTGCGATCGGACTGTTCTCGCCGAGACCCCGCGTGATCAATCGAGCGGGCGTGGCGCCCCTGTTCACGAGGTAGTTGCGCGCCGCCTCGGCCCGACGCTCGGAGAGACCGTCGTTGTAGGCCTCCGTGCCGATCGAGTCCGTGTGCCCGTCGATCTGCACCTCGATGTTCCGACAGCGAGCGAGCTGATCCGCGGCCACATCCAGCACGACGGCGCTGTCCGTTGTGATCTCGCTCCGATCGAAGCCGAACTCGATCCCCCGCAGCCGGATGACTCCGGCGCACGGATCGGGCGCGGCCGCGGCCACCGCCGGCAGCTGCGCCCGATCGCCGGCGAAGACGGCACGGGCCAGCTCCGTGACCTGAGCCGACGTCGTGAGGTTCGCGCCCAGGCGGAGGCTTCCGCAGTTGGTCAGCGTCGTCAGGCTCCGCAGGAAGGCGCGGCCCTCCGGGTCGTCCCCCGCCTGCACGGCGTGGATGCAGGTCTGCGCCGGGTAGGATGCGACCAGGCCCTGGGCCGCCGAGATCGCCCGCAGCGGGTCATCGGGCAGGCCGTCGGAGAAGATCACGATCGCCGCAGGACCGGTCCGGCCCTCGAGCGAGGCGCTGATCTCGTCGAGCACGTCGTGCAGGGGCGTCAACCCCCCGCGTCCGTCAAGAGCACCCATGATGCCGAAATCGGACGCGGTCCGGGACAGCGCTCCCCGATCGAACGGCGCCAGCGGAGCGATCGTGCGGTCGTCGCCGCCGAATCCGATGGCGGACGCCGAGTAGCCGGCCCCGCTCGCAGATCTCGCGCTCGCATCGGGCATCGAAGCCACGAAGGCCCGGGCCAGAGCCTTGGACTGCGGGAACGTCTTCCTCGCGTGCATTGTCCCCGAACCGTCAGAGACCACGAAGACCTGATCAGCGACCCGCCACTCGCCCTGGGAGAATTGGAGGGGCGAGACGGGCAGCGGCTCCTGGGTCGGAAGCGGCTTCGCGCAACCGAGCGCGACGGCCAGAACGAGCATCGGAAGGATGGGCTTCAACATTGGGTATCTCCTGAATCAATGCGCGCAGCAGGATGTCATATCGCGGCGCCGGTTGACACCCCCTAGTGCGCGCCGCGGGCAGAATTCGGTCCCGGGCCGGGCCTGGGCCGGGCCCGGTCCGGCCCGCAACTTCCGCAGTGAATAGCCCGATCGGAAAAGGGATTCGCAGGCGGGTCGGTGCCCGGGGCGGCACTCCCACCCGCGGTGGGGATGGCGGTCCACGAGCGAGGGCTTCCGCAAGTTGCGCACGAGCACGGCGCCGGCGGCGAATCCGCCGACGTGCGCCCAGAACGCGACGCCGCCCCCTCCTGTCCGACGGATACCGCGCCACCGACGATCTGCAGCCGGAACCCGTACCCGAGCATGAAGGCCGCCGGAACGACCCTGCGCGTCACGTAGATGTTCCCGATCCGGTGGAGCCAAGCACCGTGGAGGAACATGGAGCCGAGGACCGTGTGCCAGGCCGGGGCCGCCGCGAGCACGCAGTAGTGGTCCGCCTTCACCCCGGCGCGGAATCGGCGATAGGAGGATTGGATCAGACGCTTCGAAGGCAACTCGTGAAGCACTTCGTCACCGCTCTCTCGCTCACCGCCACCGCCCTCCTCGCCGGAGCGCCGGCGCCGATGCGACCGCTCTTCGGCCAGCTCCCTTCTCCGGAGCACGTGAGCGCCCGCGTCTTCCCGGCGGATTTCGATCATCGCGTCGCCAACCTCGCGCTGGGCGTCCTCTTTCGAGAGAGCATCGCCGACGCTGCCTCCGGCCGATCCCGAGCGATCGCCGGGCCCGCCGGCCTCGGCGCCGAGCCTTCCCCCTGTCACTCGCCGGTGTCACTCACGCTCGGTAGGACGGACGTGAGCGAAGCGCTGGAGAGCGTCGTGGGCCCCCGCGAGATGAACTGCTGACGGCGACGGTGACTCCCCCGACGCTCGCGTCGAGCGTCGGAGAACGCGTGCGCTATCCGAGCAGGGTGAGGTGGACCGCCGCCTCGCGCCGACCGTCGAGGCCCAGCAGCGCGTTGAACTCGTCGTCGAGGTAGGCCGCGAGGTTGCGCGCGGCGAGGCCCGATGCCTCGGCGGCCAGATAGATCCGCTGGCCGACACCCCCCGCTTCGAGCAGCAGGTTGCGGTAGCTGCGGTCGCCGCTTCGCGCGGCGGACTCGGCTAGCCGAGCGACCATGACGAAGCCCGCGTCAGCTGCGCCTGCCTTCTCCTGCCCGAGGCAGGCGCTCGTCATCGACGCACGCAAGTCACCGGCGCGGATGAGGACCAGACGGCGAGCGTCGCGGTCGTATCGGTAGTGACCGGGCCCCAGGTCCCGGACGCGGTGAGCCACGAGATGCACTTCGACGCCGGGCGCGCGTTGCAGCGCGGTGTGGCCACCCGCCATCTCCAGAACGAAGGCCAGCTCCTCGAGCGACAAGGGCCCGTCGCCAAAGCGCTCGGCGGAGCGCCGCTTTCGGATGGTCTCCTCGACCGTCGTGCGCGGCACCGCGTACCCGGTCGGGAGAGCCACTCCGGCGTCGGATCGCCGTTCGGGCCACGCTTCCTCGGGAAGGCGCCATCGGGCGGCCGTCGGCACCAGCTTCGTCGCCTCGTGATAGCGCTCCGGTGCGTCTGCGCGCGCCGGCACCGCTGCGGGTAGGGTCTCCCGCTTCTCCGCGAAGCGACGCCGCGGAGCGGCACCCGCCTTCCCCGGACGACCCACGACGTGCACGGCGCAGACCGCCTCCTCGCGGCCGTCCACTTCGAGCAGGGCGGCCAGCGCGTCGTCGTGGAAGCGCAGAGGCCCCTGTGAGCCGAATCCCGCCGAGCGCGCGGTCAGCCGGAGGTTTTCTCCGATGTGTCCGGAATCGATCAACGCGAAGCGATAGCCGCGGTTCGCGTAGCGATGGCGGTAGCGTCGAAACACGTTGGTCAGGAGCATCGCAGCCGGCGCGTCGGCGCACGTGGCCGGCGCATCGAGCGCCGACGCCACCTCTTTCATGAACGAGCCCGACCGCAGGGCGACGATCTCGTGCTCGAGGGCCGCGTAGTAGTAGACGCCGGGGTCGAGGCCGCGGACGCGCTGCGCGACGACGTAGACCTCGCCGGCATAGAGCGCTCCGGCCGAAGGCGCCGCGCGCAGGTGCAGGACGCGCCCCCGGGCCGTCGCCCGACCCGTCACGCCGTTGGTGAAGTAGAGCAGCCGCGATAGCTCGGCGAGCGAGAACGCGGTCGTGCGGAAGCCCCGCGCCGACGTGTAGCCGCGGACGGCCTCGCTCAACGACAGGGCGGAGCGTGCGTCGGCGGGGGGCAGCGCGAGACGTTTCGCGGCCGGATAGGGCTTGAAGGGAGCGAAGGGGTCGCGCAGCGCGCGCAGCCGCACTCCCAGAGCGCCCAGGCGCGTGTTCCCGGTCTCGGCGTGGATGTCGAGCGCGTCGGCGGCGGCCGCAGCCCCCGACGCGAAGGTCAGAGCGCCGCCGATCAGCCGAAAGAAGCCCCGACGGTCGGTCTCCATGAACTCGGCCCCGACACGGATTCTCGGCCATCGCCCGCGCGACCGCCAAGACGGTGGGGTCGGATCTCCCGCGACGCCTCCGGCCCCGGGGACCTTCGCGCCTGCCGGCAGGCCGCTTGCGAGGCTCTGGAAATGGCGCGGTGATCCGGTAGCGTC
>JAOTUO010000287.1 GCA_029863845.1 Myxococcales bacterium | reverse complement strand
CCGGCGACGACTTCGGCGATCTGCGGGGAGAAGAATCGCTTGAGGCGCTCCAAACGCCGCAGCTCCTGCACCTGCTGCTCGACTCGTTCCTCGAGCGTCCGGTTCCACTCGGCGAGCTGCGCGGCCTGCTGGCGCACGATCTCGTGAAGATCCCGGATTCGCAGCAGCGAGCGTGCCCGGGCGAGGACCTCCGCCGTCTGGATCGGCTTTGCCAGGAAGTCGTCGGCTCCCGCCTCGATGCCCTTGACCCGTTCCTCGTCGGGATCGAGGGCCGTCACCATCACGACGGGCAGCAGCCGCGTCTCCGGGCTCTCCCGGATCTTCCGGCAGACCTCGTAGCCGTCCATGCCGGGCATCACGACGTCGAGCAGCACGAGGGAGGGATGCTCCTGCTCGAGCCGCTCGAGCGCCTCGGGGCCGGATTCCGCCGTGCAGACCGCATATCCATGGGCCGCGAACAGATCGGCCAGGAGCTTCACGTTGTGCGGGGTGTCGTCGACGACGAGGATCTTGTGCGGCTCGCTCACGCGATCTCCGGCTGCGCGCGCCGGACGTCTACCGGAAGCGTGAACGTGAACGTGCTGCCCCGGCCCAGTTCGCTCTCGACCCGAATGCGACCGCCATGCAGCTCCACCAGTCGCTTCGTCAGCGCGAGCCCCAGGCCCGTACCCTCCTTGTTGCGTGCCCATTCGTCACCGGCCTGCCGGAATTCCTCGAAGATCACGTCGCGGTCCTTAGGGGCGATGCCGATCCCCGTGTCCGTTACCGCGATCTCGACGTCGTCGTCCAGACGCTGCGCGCGCAGCGTCACCGAGCCGCCGTCCTTCGTGAACTTCACCGCATTCGTGAGCAGGTTGATCAGGATCTGCTTGAGCTTCCGCTCGTCGGCCGTCATCGTGCCGACCCCGCCGTCCACCACCTGCGAGATTTTGACCCCGGCGCGTCGGGCGCGATCGCGCATCAGCACCAGCGCGTTGTCGATCGTCACCGGCAGCTCGAAGCTGGACGGCGAGAGCTCGAGCCGACCCGCCTCGATCTTGGAGAGGTCGAGGATGTCGTTGATCAGCGAGAGCAGATGCTTGCCCGAGCCGTGGATGTCGTTCAGGTACTCGTCCTGCTTCTCGTTGAGCTCACCGAAGACCTTCTCCAGCAACACCTCCGAGAAGCCGATCACGGCGTTGAGCGGCGTGCGCAGCTCGTGGGACATGTTGGCCAGGAATGCCGACTTGTGCCGATTCGCCGCGACCGCCTCGTCGCGTGCCCGGGACAGCTCGCGCTGCGACGCTTCGAGCGCCTGGTTCTGGCGGGCCAGCTCGGCCGTGCGCTCCTCCACCTTGCGCTCCAGCAAGCGCTCCGACTCCGCCAGCGCGCGGTTCGCCTCGCCCATCTCGGCGAGCGTCTCGGCGAGGCGGCTCTTCGAATGCCACAGGGTCAGCGCCGAGAACGTGAACACGACCAGCGCGTAGACGGCGAGGAGCGTGCGAAGCAGCCAGATCGGAAACGGCCCGAGGGCAATCAGGGGCTCTCCCACCGACAGCGCTGCCGCGACGGCGCAGACCACGATCGAGCCCAGGACGGCCCGGAGCAGCAGGCGCTCGCTCGCGTAGGCCACGGCCACGGTGACCGCGACCAGGGCCAGCATCGGTGGGAGTGCGAAGAGCGGTGCGCCGAAGAGCGACGCGCTCAGGGCGAGCAGCCAGATCCCCCAGAGAATCCGGACGATCGCCGCGTCGACCCGGTTCTGATTCAACAGGCGCCGCCCCAGGCGTGTGAGCGGCCAAGTGACCAGAGCCAGCGTGGCGGCGATGGTCGGGCCGATCACGCTCGGGTAGACCCAATACAATCCGAGAAACAGCAGCGTCGTTGCCGGGAGCACCGGCTCGTACCAGTCGAGGGTTCGGCGCATACGCAGGGCTTCCGGCGTGGGTGTCTGGGTCTCCGGGCTCGCGGGTTCCCCCGGCCGCGGGCTCACCGGCTTCCTCCTTCGGGCTCCGAACCGCCGTCCAGGAGGCGGCGCACCTCCGCCATCAGCTCCTTCACGCTGATCGGCTTCGTCTGGTAGCCGTCGAACCCGGCCTCCAGGACCTCGTTGCGCTCCATGGGCATGACCGAGGCCGTAACGGCGATGACGGGGATGCTCTGGGTGGAGGGATCCTTCTTGAGCTCGCGGAGCGCCTCGATGCCGTTCATGCCCGGCAGCTGGATGTCCATCAGGACGAGGGCGGGATTGCGGCTGCGCGTGATCTCGAGCCCCTCCTCGGCGGTGGTCGACTCCGCCACCTCGTAGCCCCGCGAGCCGAGCACGTCGCGCAGGAGCTTGGCATTCATCTGATTGTCCTCGACCACCAGGATCAGCTCACCCGCCACCGGTTTCCTCCTCGCCGTCGTCGCCCGAGGCCGTTGCCCGGGCGCCGAGCCCGACACCGCCCCTCCCCGACACGGAATTCTGCACCGATTCCGACCCGTCTTGCAACAAATGCGCGTCAGGCGGATGGGCGGAGTTTCGCCTGGCCGGTGGCGCCGGATGGTCGACAAGGTCGCCGGAGATCTCTCGCCGACGCGGTGCCATGCTGCCGCGTCGGCCTTCGCTCAGGAAAAGAGCCGGCGAGGCCTTCCGTCGCCGGAAGCTACCGGATGCCGGAATCGAAGTTGACCACCACTGGAGTCAGCTGGGAGCCGTCCTCGGCGGTGTGGCGGGCCGGTACCCGGAACTCGACCGCGCCCAGGAAGAAAGGCGGGCGCGCCGCGCGCAGCTCGCCCGGCGCGGCCTCGGGGACATCGACGCGATACATCCCCGGCCGCTCGACGAACACGCTGGCGTAGCCGTTCGCGTTCGTCTCGAAACGCGCCACCGCGACCGCGCCCCGCCTGCGGGTCAACCGCTCGAGGACGAGCTCCACACCCGGCAGCAGGAAGTCGGGGCACGCCTGGCCAACGACTACGACGGGGCAGGAGGGCCCGGCGAGCGCGAAGACCTGGATCCAATAGCCCTCGTCTTCCTGCGCCTGCGCCTGCGCCTGCGCGGCGGCGGCGGCGCGCTCCGCTTGAATCCCCCGCCTAGGGTCGAAGACCCCCAGGGGAGTTGTCGCATTAGGCCTTATCGGACCTCGACACGAGAACCCACTTGTTTCGCCTATCCGCGTCGGCGACCCGAAGCAATTCGCGCCGAAATCAAACGCCTTCATTTAGAATGAGTGCTTGCCGTTCTGGAATTCCGCCGACCGGTGTCTTCGCATTCATCGACAGGAGGCAGACCATGAGCTCGAGACGAAATCGCCTGGCCGTGCTGGCCCTACTCGGAGCAATTTCGCTCACGCCGCTTCCCGCCGTGTCCGCCAGCATCTCTTGGGTCGCCGC
The DNA here is from genome assembly GCA_029863845.1 of Myxococcales bacterium. Taxonomy (GTDB): domain Bacteria; phylum Myxococcota_A; class UBA9160; order UBA9160; family SMWR01; genus JACZXC01. Next base: position 2,181 of record JAOTUO010000287.1, on the reverse strand, counting down.
AACGGGCCAATGGAACACCGATACGAACTGGGACCTGCTCCGCGATCCGATCGCGGGTGACGACGTCGATCTGATCAACTTCGGCAGCATCGACAAGAACATCTTCTACGTCAGCGACGACGATAACGACGTGATGAACACGGTCACGATCGATGCCTATTCGACAGGCGGGATGACGCTGGTCCAGAACAACACGCAGAAGCTCCAGACCAACATCGAGTACGTCGGCAAGGACGGAACCGGCACGTACCTGCTGCAGGGGGGGCAGAACCTGCTCCAGGGCGCGAGCGAGCTCTACGTCGGCTTCAACGCCACGGCGGACGGCAGCTACTACATCAACAGCGGCGTGAGCCTGCTCGACGCCAACAACGTCTACATCGGATACTCGGGCACGGGCGCGTTCATCCACAGCGCGGGGACGGCCGACATCGGGGCTCTCATGCTGGGTGAAAATGCCGGAGGTGACGGGAGCTACGAGCTCTCCGGCACGGGATTGCTCACGGTGGGGAGCCAGGAGTACGTCGGCTACTCGGGCGCGGGAAGCTTCACCCAGAGCGGCGGAACGAACACGGCGGCCAGCAACCTGACCCTCGGTTTCAACAGCACCGGCAACGGCAACTACAGCCTCTCCGGCGGCAGCCTCTTGACCTCTCACCAGGTGGTCGGCCTCGGCGGCACCGGCAGCTTCACCCAGAGCGGCGGCAGCAACGACACCAGCGGAAACCTGTACCTCGGCGTCAATTCGGGATCGAACGGAAGCTACACGATCACCGGCGGGACCTACGACATCGCGGGCGACATCGTCGACGGCGCCGGGCAGGGCACGCTCAACATCGACGGAGGAACCCTCACGGTGGGCGGCCTCGACATCACGGTGGACGACTTCGTCGTCGGCTGGGCTCCCGGCTCGAACGGAAGTCACGACCTGGATCCCTCGAACACCCTCACCGTTGGCGACACGGCGATCATCGGCGCCTTCGGCACGGGCACCTTCAACCAGAGCGGCGGCCAGCACAACGTCGGAACGAGCCTTACCGTCGGCGGAGCCGCGGCGGCGCAGGGCACCTACGACCTGAGCGGCGCGGGGTGGCTCTCGACCCCCGCGCTGACCATCGGCCTCGCGGGTACCGGTGCCTTCAGTCAGAGCGGCGGCAGCAACCTCGTGACGGCGAGCCTCGTGCTCGGCGACGCCTCCGGCAGCTTCGGCAGCTACGAGCTGAGCGGCAGCGGCCTGTTGCAGGCTCCCGTCCAGACCATCGGCCTCGCCGGCACGGGTGTCTTCAACCAGAGCGGCGGCGGCAACAACATCCTCGGCGACCTGGAGCTCGCCACGAACGCCGGCTCGAGTGGTACCTACACGCTCTCGGGCGGGTCGTTGACCGTCGTCGGGGCCATCGTCGGCGGAGCCGGGACGAGCTCGCTCAGCATCGACGGAGGCGTCATCCAGGCGGGCGGTACGTCGATGACCGTGACGCAGCTCGTCGTCGGTGACGCCACCGGCTCGTCCGGAAGCGTGGACTCGCTGGACCTCAGCGCCAGCGACGTCAGCGCGGAGAGCATCACGATCGGCGCCTCGGGTACCGGTGCGTTCTCGCACTCTTACGGCTGGGTTACGGCGTCGGGCTTCGAAGGCCTGACGCTGGGAGAGGACTCCGGCGCCAGCGGGAGCTACGCGCTCGGCGGCAGCGGGGCCCTCTTCGCGGACTACGAGACCATCGGCCTGCACGGCACGGGCGTCCTGACCCAGACGAACAGCTACAGCCTCAACGCCATCACCAACGTCCTCTACGTTGGTGGGGAGCCCCTCTCCGCCACCGGAGTCGGCGACGGCACGTACAACCTCGTGAACGGGCTCCTCGATGCCCCGGACGAGTGGATCGGGTACAACACCACCGGCGCGTTCAACCAGAGCGGCGGCACGAACAGCGTGACGAACCTGCTGGGCCTCGGATTCGCAGCGGGCGCCAATGGGACCTACGACCTCAGCGGAACCGGGACTCTCTCTGCGGTCGACACCCACGTCGGGGAGAACGGCACGGGCACGTTCACCCAGAGCGGCGGTACCCACACGATCACGCTCGGGCGCCTCGAGCTCGGTTCGAACGTGGGCTCGGCCGGCAGCTACGCGCTGAGCGGGGGAAGTCTCGTGGCGCCCAGCACGAGGGTCGGGGGGTTCGGCTC
>JAOTUO010000286.1 GCA_029863845.1 Myxococcales bacterium | reverse complement strand
TGCTCGCACTTCCCCTCGCTGCGGCCTTGGCCTGCGGGGGCGAGAAGACCACCATCGAGACCGACGAGGGGACGGTGACGGTGGATCGCGACGATCAAACGGTGACCTTCTCCGCGGGCGACGAGATAATAGAGATGAAGACCGGGGAGCGCGTCGAGCTCCCCAAGGACTTCCCCAAGGACGTTCCCGTCTATCCGAGCGCGACCATCCTCACGTCGATGACGTCCCCGGAAGGGATCATGGTCGCCTCCCGGTCCACTGCGGATGCGGCGGAAGTCGTCGCCTTCTACAAGAAGACGCTGGTGGGCGAGGGCTGGACGGTCGAGGGGGAGATGAACATGGGCCCCCAGCACATCATCTCGTTTGCCAAGGGTGACCGCCAGGTGACGGTCACCGCGGCGAGCGACGAGGGCGAGACGCAAATATCCCTCATGGCGGCGGGTGGCTAGGGCGCAGATCTCCTCGCCCCGAGACGACTCGAGCGGCTGAGGCGAGCGGTCCGGTCAGGGGTGCTGCTGCGCGTCCTCGAGCCAGTGGGCAATCTGGAGGTCCGGGTGGGCGGCAGCATCGTCGTCTCGCCCAACCCGATCCCCGAGCCCTCCACCGCCCTCCTCCTCGCATCCGGCCTCGCGGCGCTCGCGTTGGGGCGGAGGCGCTCTTCTACTCGCTGATCGAGTCGGCGAAGCTCGCCGGGGTGGAGCCGCGCGCGTATCTGGGCAAGGCCGCTCGTCGGGCCATCCACACTGAGGGACCGCATCCGAACGGAAAAGATTCGGCTGCGGGTGTCAAAGGAGCGAACATCGTGGTGGTCGGGCCCACGAGCGGTGGAGCCCCGCCCGCCATGCTGGCGCCGCTGCGCAGCGCCTTCGTGCCCAACCGGGTGGTTTCCGTGGTGACCCCGGGGCGAAGACCTGGAGGCCCACGCGAGCTGGTGCCGCTGGTGGCGGGCAAGCGGGCCCGCCAGGGCCAGGCCACCGCCTACGTCTGCGAGAACCGGGTCTGCGACTTCCCTACGTCGGATCCCGCGGTCATCGCCCGCCAGATCCGCTCGGTGAGGAAGGTCGAGTAGCCGGGCGGGCTCGGGGCCTGCGCTGGCGTCCGATCCAAGCCAGGACGCCCACCCCGGGGGCGAGAAGCAGGGCGAAGCCCGGCTCGGGCACGAAGCGCAGCCGCAGCGACGTGAAGACAGGCACCGTTGTGGTCCCCTGCGCGGTGACGGTCGCGGGCGTTACCAGCTGGATGACGCCGCCGGGGGCCGCCGTCGACGAGGTCCCCGACGCGGGGCCGTGCACGAAGCCGGTGATCATCGCGGTGGTGCTGGGCGTGCCGGCGACGCCCAGGGTCCAGGGTTGTCCAGTGAGTCGCAGTGAGATGAAGCCGGATCCCGAGATCGGGGCTCCGCCGATCCCGATGCCCCGGGTGCCGGCCACCGTCAGGGGAATCTGTCCCGTGAACACGCAGGGGAACCCCAGGAACGGGGCACACAGCGTGACCTGCCCCATGATGGGAAGGACGTTCTGGATGAGGGGGCCGCCGCCCGAGATCGGGGCCAGGGTGCCGGTGCCGAGGCTGACTGCCGCGGTGACCCGGGAGACCGTGGTGACGCTCGGGTCGGTGAACGGGACCACGGTGGTGGTCGCGATGCCGCCGGCCAGCCGCAGGGTGGACAGGTGCCCGAGCCCGCCGGAGCCGTTCACCGTCGCAACGCCGGTCCCGGTGGCGGCGACCGCCTGCGACTGCGACAGGCTCACGAACAGGGTTCCCTCCCACTCCAGGGTGGCCGCCCGTGCTCCCGACCCCAGGAAGACGCCCAGAGCCGCCAGCGCGGTCCCCATCCCCAGTTGCTTCACCACTCCGCGCATCGTGCTTGTGCCTCTCATCTGCCGCGCAGCCGTAAGTCCCTGGGAAAAGCTCCCCAGGCACAGCGTCCATAAGAGTCCCAAACCCGGGTCGTGAGGTATGACGAGGGTCATACGACTCACTCGTCCAACGCCTCGGCCGGCTCGCCCGACGCAACGCTCGTGTTTCCGGGGGAGACCGGGAAGCCGCTCGACGAGAACAACATCGAGCGCACGTGGCGGCGCCTGCGACGCCGTGCGCAGAAGAAGGGTGTTCGGCCGCTCAAGCTGCACTGCACGCGCCACACACGTGGGCCAGCTTCGCGCTCTCCTCGCGCAAGTCCGTCCGATGGGTCGCGGATCAACTCGGGCATGCGTCGCCGATGCTGACGCTCAAGACGTACGCACATGCGATCCGAGAGGAGGAAGCGGACCTCTCCTTCGCCGATTTCGAGGGCGAGGGCGGCCCGCGACGGCCCTTCTGTGAAGCGGCGCCCCCCACGTTGGCAACGTGAGCGAAGAACCCGGAAAGCCTGAAGAATCCAGCTAGAGACCCGCAGGAAGCCGCACGGAGCCGCAACTGCGTGCCCGTTTGGGCACGCGGTGGGCACGCAGGGAGCGGATCCTGCAGCGGCAGGCTGGCAGCGCCGCAGCGATCCCGTCGACCTGAACGACCGACGCCTGTCCCAGTCGAATTCTTGGAAGGGACAGGCAGGGAGGAGAAAAGCCCGGCAACTCCGGGACGGACCGATATCGAGGACGCACGGGCGCCTGCCGCCCTGCGGGGGCGCTTCACCCGGCGACCGCGCCGACCGATGCAATCGGGGCGATGGGCCGCCCTCCCGAGTCGAGCGACGCTCTCCCGATCCCGGACCGCTTTGTCGAGCAGGCCTCCCGGCCCGACGCCGAGGCGACGCTCCGGGAGCGGCTGCCCGGCAAGCTCCGGCGTCTCGCGGACGGACGCCTGGTCTCGCTCACGAAGGAGGCGTACGGCTACGCGACCCACCCCGCCATCGGGCGGCGGCACAAGGTGCTCGGGGTCGCGGCGCTCCTGTACCTGATCGCCCCGATGGACGCGGTGGCCGACTGGATCCCCGGCCTCGGCTACGTGGACGACGCGGCGGTCCTCACGGCCTTCGTGATGTCGGTGCGCAACGCGGCCAAGCAGGTCGTCGACCACACGCAGCAGGCGGCGTCCGAGGTCGTCTCCCAGGCGATCTCCGAGGCGCGCGAGTCGTGGGCGCGGCGCGGCGTGAGCCAGGTCTGCCTGTCGCTCTGGGCCGCGACTCTCGCCGCCTGCGTCGGCATGATCTACACGGGGGCGAAGGCGACGCTCTTCGGCACGGGGCCGCTCACGACGGATCCCTTCCTGTGGGCCTGCCTCGCCGTCGGCGCCCTCGGCCTCGCCTACGAGTTCGTCTTTGCCGGGCGCGTCTGGGCCCGTTATTCCAGGGCCTCCCCCGAGATCCGGGAGCCGCTGGCCCACGCCATCGTATCCCTGGCGGACTGGCGCCAGGCGCTCGCTCTGGCGCTTCCCGTCGTGGCCCTGCTGGCCCTGGCGCTCGTGCGAGGTGTGCTCTTCGTGCAGGCGAACGGCTAGGGCGATGAGTGGCGAGCCCTCCCGGCTACGGGACGTGCGCGCGCGCCTCGCGGCGCACCTCGAGACCGTGCAGCGCTGGCAGCGCGCGGCACAGGCCGTCCCCCGCGTCGCGGTGAGTGCGGTTCGGCACGGTCTCATGCCCGCCGGGCTCGCCGCGGCCGACACCGTGCGCAAGGAGGGGCTCTCGCAGCTGCACTGGAAGGTCGTGGGCGACGGGCTGGTGCGCTTCCTGCGGGGCTCGGGCCCGGTCTTCACGAAGTTCGGCCAGATCCTTGCGACCCGGACCGACCTGCTCCCGGCCACGGTGTGCGCACGGCTCGAGTCGCTCTACGCGCGGCAGCCGCCGATGAGCCGGCGCGAGCTCGACCGCACCCTGCGCCGCGCCTACGGGAAGAACCTGCCCTTCGCGAAGTTGCAGCGCAAGCCGCTCGCGGTGGGCTCGGTCGGCCAGGTGCACCGCGCGCGCCTGCGAGACGGGCGCCGCGCCATCGTGAAGCTGCTGCGGCCGGGGGTCGAGGATCGGATCCAGCGCGATCTCGAGTCCGCCCGCGCGCTCCTTCCCCTCGTGGTCGGCCTCACCGGAAGGAGCGGGAGCCCCGCCCGCCACCTGCTCGGCCACGCCCTCGACGACCTGGCGGCGGCCTACGCGCGCGAGATCGACCTGCGCCACGAGGCGCGCTCGCTCCAGGAGTTTGCCCGCCGCCTCGAGAGCAACCGCCGGGTGAAGGTGCCCGAGTGCTACGCCGAGCTCTCCTCGCAGCACGCCCTCGTGATGGAGGAGCTCGTCGGCGAGCCGCTCTCGGAATACCGGCGCCGCGCGGAGACGGATCCCGAGGCGGCCTCCCGCGTGGCGAACCTCGCGCTCACCGAGATCCTGCGCCAGATCTTCGAGCACGGGCACTTCCACGCCGACCCCCATGGCGGGAACCTCCTCGTGCTCGAGGACGGCCGGCTCGGGGTCGTGGACCTCGGGCTCACCGGCGAGCTGCGGCGGGAAGACCGCCGGCGCATCGCGCGGGCCGTGCGCGCCTTCCTGGCGCGCGACGCCGAAGCCCTCATCCAGGCGCTGCTCGGCTTCGGTGAGACCCCGCCCGACTTCGACCCCGCGCGCTTCCGCAGCGACGTGGAGGCCGTCGTGCGGGCGAAGGGCCAGCGCGTGGTCCGGCGGCTCGCGGGGCGCGACGCCGACGCCGCGAGCGAGGCATCGAGCGCCCTCGACGAGTTCGTGACCAAGCTCTTCGGCGTGGCCCACGCGCACGGCGTCCGCGTACCGGTCTCGACGACGCTCCTCGTGAAGACGCTCGTCACGATCGAGGGCGTGGCGCGCTCGCTCCACCCGGGGCTCGATCTCAAGACCGCGGCGCTGCCGGTGATCGTGCGCTCGCTCGCGCCGCGCTGGGTGCGCTGGGTCTTGGCCCGGGATTAGCCGAGGTTCTGGCTTCCGTCGGACACCCGGTTCCCGTGCAAGCCGCAGGGGACCCGGTGGGGCCGGTGGATCCTCGCCGGCGGCCCCGCCCCGAAGTCCTGCCCGCGCAGGATCACGACGCCGCTCTCGTTCGTCGAGGCGACGTAGTGACAGGACTCCAACAGCGCGAAGTGCCGAACAGTGGCGGCGGACGGATTTTGATAACGTACGGGCTGCGGGCTCGCCCGCCGGTCTCGCAGGACTTGCCTATCCCCGGGGCGGCCAATCGCCGGGACGGGAGCCGACCCATGAAGCAACTCAAGGGCTCGATGGAAGAAGCGAGGGCCAAGCTGGCTGCGCGAGCCATCCAGGCACGGCAGAGCGGAGACGGGAGGCCCTTTGTGATCGCGCACTTCATCACCAATCGGTGTCCGTGCAGGTGTCCCAGCTGCCTCTGGCTGCACAACGATTGGGAAGACGCACCGCTTGCGGACCTGCAGCGCTTCTACTCGGAGGCGCGGGAAGAGGGCTTCATCGCCACGGCACTTTCCGGCGGAGAGCCGCTGATCCGAAAGGACCTCGGCCAGATCGTCCGCTTCATCAAGGAAGAAGCCGGAATGCCGATCCTGCTCTTCAACACCGGGTGGTATCTCAAGGAGCGCATGGACGAGGTGTTGCCCTACATCGACATGATGCTGGTCAGCCTCGATTCGGCGCGGCCCGAGCGGCAC
>JAOTUO010000285.1 GCA_029863845.1 Myxococcales bacterium | reverse complement strand
GAAGGCCATGCCCGAGAATGCGCTGGTGGCGACGGACATCGGCAACCTCTGCTCGGCGGCCAACAGCTACCTGCGCTTCGAACGGCCCAACAGCTTCCTGGCCGCGATGGCCTTCGGCAACTGCGGATACGCGTTCCCGACGGCCATGGGCGCGAAGGTCGCCGAACCCGAGCGGCCGGCCGTCGCGTACGTGGGGGACGGTGCGTGGGGCATGAGCCTGGCCGAGGTCATGACCTGCGTGCGCGAGGACATCCCCGTCACGGCGGTCGTCTTCAACAACGGCCAGTGGGGAGCGGAGAAGCGCAACCAGATCGACTTCTACGACTCCCGCTTCCTCGGCACGAACCTCGAGAATCCGAGCTTCGCCGAGATCGCGCGGGCCATGGGGGCGCGGGGAACGCGCGTCGATCACCCCGATCAGGTGGGCGACGCGCTGCGCGAGGCGACGCGCTCCGGGAAGCCCAGCGTGCTCGAGATCATGGTGACCCAGGAGCTCGGCGAGCCCTTCCGGCGCGACGCCCTGAAGAAGCCCGTCCGGCGTCTGGCGAAGTACCGGGACTACGGCGCACCCTGAAGCCCGCCGCCGGCTTCCGGCGAGCGCGGCCGTCGGGCAGGCGCCTGCTAGCCTCCGCGTCGTGACGGCGCTCCCGGGTCCCTCCGCGCTTCCCCTCGGCGGCGACTGCGACGCGCGCTTCGCCGCCGTGCGGGACGCCTTCGCGGCCAACTTCGCGGATCAGGACGAGATCGGTGCGGCGGTGTGCGTTCGGGTGGGCGGCCGCTGCGTCGTCGATCTCTGGGGCGGCCACGTCGATGCGGCGCGCGCGCGGCCCTGGCAGCGGGACACGCTGATCAACGCCTATTCGGTGGGGAAGGGCGTGCTCGCGGTGCTCGTCCTCGCGCTCGTCGAGCAGGGGCTCGTCGAGCTGGACGCGCCGGTGGCGAAGCTCTGGCCGGCGTTCGCGGCCCACGGCAAGGGCGGGACGAGCGTCCGCACGCTGCTCTCCCATCGCGCGGGGCTGCCGTCGGTGCGCGAGCGGCTGCCCGAGCACGCGATCTACGACTGGGATCGCATGACCGGCGCGCTCGCCGCGCAGGCGCCCTGGTGGGAGCCCGGGAGCGACCACGGCTATCACGTGAACACCCTCGGCTTCCTGGCCGGCGAGCTCGTGCGCCGGGCGACCGGCCTCGACGTGGGCGCGGCCCTGGCGCGCTTCGTCACGGGACCGCTCGGCGCCGAGTTCCACTACGGGCTCCCGCGCTCGCAGCACCGGCGCGTGGCGAGCTTCCTCGGGCCCGACCTGAACTTCAGCGACGAGCGGCAGTGGGCGCAGGCCTTCCCGCCCACCGGCGACGCGGAGCGCGATCGCATGGTCTGGCACACCTATTTCAATCCCAGCGGGATCAGCGGCTTCGGCACCGTCAACACGGCGCGCTGGCGGCTCGCGGCGATTCCGTCCACCAACGGCCACGGCACGGCGCGGAGCGTCGCCGCGATCTACGCGGCCTACCTGGCCGGCGGGCCGAGCGGCGGCGGCTGGCCGGGCCCGTCCCTGCGCGCGGAGGCCGCGCGCAGCCACAGCGACGGCGAGGACCGCGTGCTCGGGCGACCGTCGCGCTTCGGGCTCGGCTTCCAGCTCGCGCAGCCGACGCGCCCGCTCGGGCCCAACCCGGCTGCGTTCGGTCACTACGGCTACGGCGGCAGCCTCGGATTCGCCGATCCGGACGCGGGCGTCGCCTTCGGCTACCTGATGAACCGTCCCGGGCAGCGCTGGCAGACGCCGCGCACCCAGCGCCTGATCGATGCGGTATACGCCAGTCTGTGACGGGCATGAGGCGGGCGTCGCAGCGGAAGCCGCGGCCGCCTTCCCGCCGCTCAGCCGCGTTTCCGGTACGGGGCTGCGGGGGGCGGCGCGTCGAATCCGTCCGTGGCGACGAAGGACTTGGTGAGGCCGCAGACGCGCTCGCGGTGGAGGGTCGCCCCCGGAAAGAGACCCGCGAGCTCGCGGCCGGTGAGCAGTCGGATCGAGCGGACGAAGGCGCGCGCTTCGGCGGCGTCCGGCATGCGCGGCACCCAGCCCAGGGAGAAGCGTCGCAGCAGGAGGACGCGCAGCGCCAGCGGCAGGAACTGGAACAGCGGAAAGACGAAGTGGGGCTCCACGGGAAAGTGTCGGTTGGGCGTCTGCACGAAGTAGCGCCGGCCCACCCGCCGGATCTCACCGGCCATGCGCCGCTGCTCCTCTCGGTCGCCCGCGTGCTCGATCACCGAGTTCGAGAAGGCGACGTCGAAGGCCCCGTCGGCGAACTCGGGCATGCGGCAACCGTCGCCGACCACGCTGGAGAACGGTGGTCCCGACACGGCCACGCGCTCGCGGTTGAGGAGCACGATCTCGAGGTCGCGCGCTCCCGCGAACCCGGCGCGGTTCCAGAAGGCCTGGGTGCCGCCCACGTCGAGGATGCGCAGGGGCCGCGGGAGCGGCTCGAGGAGCGACTCGAGGAGCGCGACGCGCTGCCGGCGCAGCGCGCCGGACATGCGGTCGCGGGCGGTCGCGAGCGCGCCGAGGGCTTCCCCCATGGGCCCGGAGATCGGGCATTGCTCCGGCGCGCTTGAGCCCGATTCGTCCCGGGGGTTCCGCGACGGACCTCGGGCGCCGATTGGCGGTGGGCTGGGGTCAGCGGCGGGCGTAGGGTCGGTTCCCTCGCCATTGATAGGTTCCGGGCCAGGTGTCGTAGTGGATCGAATCGGAGTAGTAGGGATCCCGCCGCGGGGTCTGGTGCTCGGCGCCGCCCGCCGTGGCGCAGGCCAGGGGACCGACGGCGGCGAGGACGAGGAGTGCGAGTCGCGGAATCGCGCGGCGTCGGCTCATCACTCGCCTGCTTCCAGGGGCCAGCGCTGGATGCCCAGCGGCGCCCCGTTCGGGTCGAGCAGGATCGCCGCATTCCCGTCCCGCACCAGCAGGCGGGCGCCGAGCCTCTCGGCGCGGAGGATCGTGCGGTCGGGATCCTTCACGCGAACGTAGGGAAGCCAGTTGGATCGGATCTCCGCGTCGGGAAGCTCGGTGACGCCGGCGCGCGGATCGCCGTTCGTTTCCAGGATGGTGTAGGTGCCCCCGCGGAACTCGATCTCCCGGCGCTCGTAGTCCGCCACGGCTGCGTAGAAGGCCAGCGCCTCCGGGACGTCGTGGGTCCACAGCTCGCGCCAGAACCAGGCGCCCGGCTCGGCGAGGACGTCGGGCGGGTCGCCCCCGGGCGCGCGCAGCAGGAGCACGAGGGCGCCGCCGGGATCGCTCACGAGAGCCATTCGACCCCGCTCCCCGGCGTTCACGGGGCCGCGTCGCACGCTGCCCCCCGCCCGGCGGACCCGCTCGGCCGCCCGGTCGACGTCCGTCACCGAGAGGCTGCTGATCCACATGGACTCCCCTTCGTCGACGTCCCTCGCGAGAATGCCGGCGATCGGAGCTCCCGCGTGGAGCACGGTGACGTAGCTCGCTTCGCCCTCGAAGGTCCAGCCGAAGAGCCCGCCGTAGAAGGCCCGGGCCGCGGCCACGTCTCGCGTCACCAGGTCGACCCAGACGAAGCGGCCGGGCTGGGTCTGGTGCGTCGGGGGGCCGCCGATCGGCGGCAGCGAGATCGTGGTGCAGGCGACGCTCGACACCAGGGCGAGTAGAGCCGGTAGCCACGGGATCGGCCGAGCCCGGTGGGCGCCGGGGTCTGCATGCATGGACACGAAGCGGGTCCCCTCCTCGCCGTGGCGCCCGACCGGACCGGTGCGGTGCTTCGGCGCCGCCTACTTTACCGCGTAGATCGAGAGACTGGTCACGGCGGCGGCGTAGTTCTTCGCCTCGCCCGCGGAGATGCCCAGGCGCTCCATCAGCTCCTGCACGCGCGGATCGTCGAGGTCGATCGCGTCGCCGAAGCTCGCCTCGCGCTGCACCCGCACCTCGCGGAAGCCCGCCTTCGCGATGGTCTCGAGGTACTCGGCTCGGAGGCTCGCCCCCCCCACGCAGCCGAGGTAGGCGTCGATGCTCTCGATCACCGCCCGCGGGAGCGGCCGCTCCAGCACGATGTCCGAGATCATCACCCGCCCCCCGGGTCGCAGCACTCGAAAGGCCTCGCGGTAGACGCGATCCTTCTCGGGCGAGAGGTTGATGACGCAGTTCGAGAGGATCACGTCGACGCTCGCGTCCTCGATGGGGAGATTCTCGATCTGGCCCTTGCGGAACTCGACGTTCTCCACGCCGGTCTTGCGCGCGTTGTCCCGCGCCTTCGCCAGCATGGCGTCCGTCATGTCCACGCCGATCACGTGGCCCGTCGGCCCCACCTGGCGCGCCGCCAGGAAGGCATCCATCCCGGCGCCGGAGCCCAGGTCCACCACCGTCTCGCCGGCGCGCAGCGCGTCGATGGCCGTCGGATTGCCGCATCCCACGCCGAGGTTGGCGCCCTCGGGCACGGCTTCGAGCTGCTCCTCGCTGTAGCCGATGCGGCGGCCCAGGTCGTCGGCGAGGGCGGCGTCGGAGGCGTCGCGCTCCTCCACGATGCGGGTGTAGCCCTTCCGCACGAGGTCGCGGATCTCATCGGGGTTCTCCGGTCGTCGCTCGATCGTCATGACTCTTTCCTCCTGAGGGGTTGTGAGGGTACCGGCGCCGGCGTCGTCCGGGCCTGGCCGGCCGGGCGCTCTGCCCGAAGGTCTCGAAGGCCGCGATCACGCATCACCGACGCCCCGGCAGCAGTTCGCGGTGAGGAATCCCAGCAGCGCGCCCACCGCCGCGAAGTCCGGGCTGTAGATCCGCGACCGGCCGGCGCGCTCGCAGCGCACCAGTCCCGCGTTCTTGAGCTCCTTCAGGTGGAAGGAGAGGGTGGCGGACGGGATCTCCAGGGTGTCCCCGATGGCGCCAGCAGAGAGCCCCTCGGAACCGGCCTGGACCAGCAGCCGAAACACGTCGAGGCGGGTTTCCTGGGCGAGGGCGGCCAGGGCACTGACGACGGTCTTCTTCTCCATGTCTCCAATTCTATGGATTAATAAAGCCGATGTCAACCCCCGCCTGCGGGGCCGGGGGGCATCCCGGGCGGGGGTGAGGGGGGAGCCTCCCCGGTAAGCTGTCTTCATGGATGGCGCGGCGTCGGGGCGGTCGGAGGTGCGATTCACCCGCCGGATCACCACGTGGCCCACGCCGACCGCGCTGTGGGCGGGGAGTGGCCTGCTGCTGGTCCTGGCGGCGGTGTACCTCGCCGAGAACGCAGTCTCGGGCCGGCTCGGAGACCTCGTCGATTCCGCGCAGCCGCTCGGGCTCGCTTACCAAACCCGCTACCACCTGATCGTGGCCCTGGTCTCGGCCTACACGCTGGCGGTGGGACTGGCCAGCCTGGGCGCCGCCGCCCGGGATCTGGAGGCGCTCCGGCCGGTGATGCCGGACCGCGACGGCCCGTTGAGTCGCCTGGCGGAACGGCTCACGCCCGGGCCGCGCGAGATGATGCCGGCGGCCCTCGCCGGGGGGATCTTCGGCCTTGCGATCGATCACCTGCCCTCGCTGCTGGGTCTTCTGGACCTGGCGTTCCCCGTCCGGCTGTGGTCCGCCGGGCTGATGTTC
>JAOTUO010000284.1 GCA_029863845.1 Myxococcales bacterium | reverse complement strand
GGTCCGGGAGCTGATCGCGCGCTCCTGTCGGCAGATCGATCGGGCCAAGGGCAGGTACCGCAACGGTCGCAGCGACCTCTACGGGCACGGGCGCGTCGACGCCCGCCGCGCCGTCGAGCTCGCCGCGGCCGCCGGCGCCCCGGCCGGCTCCCGACGCAAGCGGACGCGGCGCCGCGCCCGCGGGTCCTAGGGGACGGTCGCGTCGGTGCTCAGGCCGGCGGAGCCAGGTGGAAGAACCAGAAGCCGGGATCGCCCGGCGGTCCGCCGCCGTACTTGGCGGTGGCGATGGCCCCGATGCGCTGCTGGAGCGCGGCGTCCTCGACCTTCAGCAGCCGCCGCCGGTAGCGCTTGCCCTCGATGCGCATCACCGCGTCGGGCTTGTCTGTTCTCAATATTCATCCGCGATGTCTGATGGCCTGATCGCGGGCGGGGAAGCCGCTGATCAGGACGCTTCACGCCAGGCATATCGGTGGTGAAGACCACCGACGCGTGGAAATCCGACGACGTTCGCGCCTGGTGAAGGGCGGCCTTCCACGGGCCGACTGACCGGAGCGTCCCGCAGCGAATTATGGACTCGTTCCGCGTTGTAGTAGTCGATGTATTCGCGAAGCAGGCGTCTGAGGTGTTCTTCGTTCAAGACGACCACGTGATCGAGAAGCTCTCGGCGAACGCTTCCGACGAGACGTTCGGCTGTGCCGTTCTGCCAGGGACTTCGGAACGCCGTCCGCTTTGGCGAGATCTGGAAGTTCTCGATCACCTTGGTGACCGCGGCTGAGAAGATCGCGTCGTTGTCGTAGACCAGGAATCGGAGAGTCGGCTCTTCGGGGAAGGTCTCGCGGAGCTGCTGAATCAAACAGCGCGCCGTGGGGTTGGTTGTAACGTTGAAGTGGAGGATGCGCCGTCGCCCGTGATCGATTGCGAACCACACGTAAAGCAATCGAAATCGGACGGTCGGGACGACAAAGAAATCCATCCCCGCGATCACGTCCTTGTGGTTTCGTAGGAACGTCATCCAACGCTGTTGCTGGTTCTGGTCGGGCTGGGTCTTCGGGAGATAGCGCGAGACCGTCGCAAGGCTGACGCGAATTCCGAGCTTCACAAGTTCTGCCTGGATCTTGCGTGCTCTCCAGCAGTTCTCGGTGGCCATCCGTACGATGAGTTCGTGAACTTCCTTCGAGAGCGGCGGTCGGCCAGCTCCGGGCTTCGAGATTGATCTCCAGTAGCGGCGGAACCCGTTGTAATGCCAGCGCACCACGGTGTCCGGGCTGACGATGACCAGTGCATCCTTCCATCGCGGCCAGAGCCGGGAGAGCGCGACCCAGAACGCGCGGTCCATCGGGGATAGCCGCGGTCTCGGACGCTTCTGGGTAGAAGCCGCGAGCTGCTGTCGGAGTGCCAGCTCGACAATCGCTTGTTCCTGGCGACTTCGGAAGAGGGCGAACAAGCTGCGAAGGAGCAGCGACGTGAAGATGACGAGGGTCCGCATGGCGCGTGAGATCCTGCGCGAACCCTCCGCTCAGAACGAGTCTGAATCTAGGAGTCGGTCGGGTGTATCATCAGCGGATGGACGTGGAGGGAAGGGCGGAAAAGCCGAGCGATTTCACGCCGGACGAATATTGAGAACGCACAGGGTGTCGCGCAGCGGCTCGCGGACCGTCACAGCTCCGCGCGCGCGCGGCGGTGCATCCAGGCGAGCGCCGGGCGCACCCCGAGCGCGAGCAACGGCGGCGGCGGCAGCCACGCGGGTCGCGGAAGCGACCGGACGTCGCGGAGCAGGTCGGACTCGGCGCCGATCGCCTCGTCCGCGAGGAGCATTCCCGACGCCGCGCCCATCGCCATGCCCACGCCGTTGTAGACCGCCGCGCCGAAGACGTTCGGCGCCAGGCGACCGAAGAAGGATGTGTCGTTCAGGGAGATCGCCACGACGCCGGCCCACGTGTACTCCAGATCGACGTGGGCCAGATCGGGGAAGCGGATGCGCAGCGAGCGCCGGTGCGCCGCCCGCGCCTTCTCGATCCGCCGCCGAGGAAGACGCCCGCCGGGCGCGTAGCAAGCGCCGTTTCGGATCAGGATGCGCTGATCGGGGGTACGCCGGACCGTCGTCCCCACGCGCACCTCGGGCACCAGCCCCCACTCGCGATCGCCGCCCAGGGCGCTCTGCTCCGGCCCGGTGAGTACGCGAGTCAGGCTCGCGAACACGAACAGGGGGAACATCCGCCGCCGGAGGAAACCCAGCGCCGGTGTGAAGGCGTTGGTGGCCAACAGGAGGTGGGGCGCCTCGATGGATCCTTCCTCGCACTCGAGGCGCAGCGTCCCGCCGGGCCGGATCGCGTGAACCGGAGACTGCTCGAAGAGCACGACGTTCGGCGGCAGCGCGCCCGCCAGGCCGCGTACGAGCGCCGCCGGCTGCACCAGGGCGCTGCCGGGCAACCGCGCGCCGGCCCGGTAGTGGGACGTCCCCGTGATTGCCTCGAGCTTTCCGGCGTCCAGCTCCTCGTACGGCTCGCCCAGGTCGTCGAGTTGACGCAGAAAGCGTTCGAGGGCGCGCAGGCCCGCGTCTCCCGCCGCGCCGTGCAGACGCCCCTCCTCGCTCCAGGCGCACGCGATGTCGTGGGTCCGTACCCACTCGCGCAGCGCTCCGATACCCGCCCGCGCCACGTGGACGCGCCGGCGTCGTTCGTCGGGCCCGACGCCCTTCTCGTAGTGCCCGATCTCGGTCAGGAAGCCGGAGTTCCGGCCGGATGCGCCGAATCCGACTCGCTGCGCCTCCACCAGCAGGATGCGCGCGTCGGGCAGGTGCTCCGCCAGCCGCCGCGCGGCCGCCAGCCCGGTGATCCCAGCGCCCAGCACGGCCCAGTCCGCCCGTTCGCGGCCCCGGATCCGCCGCGCGGGCGGCGGCTCCGGCAGCCCCGCATACCAGCCGCAGTGGGGGTCGTCGGCGGGCAACACGTCGGCGGCGAGGATAGCCTCCCCGCCGACGCCACCGAGCTGACGAGTCAGAGATCCGCCGCAGCCAGCGTGGGACCGGCCCGCAGCGGGTCGATCGCGAACTCGTCGCGCATCCAGCTCCAGTAGCCGCGCAGCGTCGGGTCGCCGACGAGACCCCGAGCGTCCCGCTGGGCGACGCGCTGCGCCTGCTCGCGCAGTCCGAGCTCGCAGAGGGCGAAGAGCTCGAGGGGAATCGCACGGGGGAGCAGCGGCGGTAGCCGGCGCGACGCGACCAGCAGCGGCAGGGCCTCGGCGTAGCGGCGCTCGGCGACCAGGCGGATGCCACGGTGGAGCTGATACTGGGCCTGGTCGCGGGTGCGCGGATCGGCCTCGGCGACGATGCGCTGCTTGTCGGCGTCGCTTCCCAGCAGCCACAGCACGGGCGTCACCAGCTCCGAGCTCGTGAGGAGGCGGTGGGCGTCGCGCATCGCCGGCTCGGTCAGCGGACGCGCCTCGAGCATCACGCGGTGGAGCGTCGCCTGGATCTCGAAGTAGGCGAGGGAACGCTCGCGGAGGACCGCCGGCCACAAGCGCGCGATCGTCTCGCTCGACCGGAAACGCTCGCGCGCCGCGTCGACGTCGTCGAGCGCCCGCAGAAAGCGCCCCCGATGCTCTGCACTGGTCTCCCGCGCCACGATGCGCTTCGGTCGATCGTCGACGAGCGGAGCGGCGCCGTCGATCCGGTCGCGCAGCCAGGGACCGTCGCCGATGAAGAGCGCGCCGAGCTGCTCCGGACGCTCGAAGCCGAGACCGCGCAGCTCCTCCGCCGCCTCCGGCGACGCCCAGGGCCTCGCGAAGGCCACGAGTGGGCTCGCCGTACTCCCGCGGGTTCCGACCATCATGTAGTTCATGCCCGCACCGTGCCAGAGCGAGCAGTCCGCGAAGGATTGGCAGAAGGCCGCGAGAATCGAGCGCGCGCTGGGCACGGAGAGCGAGTGCATGGGCAGCCAGTAGGTGACCATGCCGCCCTCGCGCAGGCGGTCGTGCAGCAGCGTGAAGTACTCGGCGGTGTAGAGATTCACGACGCCGGCCATCTGGGGCGGCGGCGGCTCGCTCGTGATCAGGTCGTAACGGCGGTCGGTGGTCAGCAGGAACTGGCGGCCGTCCTCGATATGGACGCGGGTGCGCGGATCCGAGAGGGGATGCTCGGCGGCGTCGTAGACGATGCCGTTCATCTCGATCACATCCCGGGAGATGTCGACGATATCGATCCTCTCGAGGCTCGGGATCCGGGTCAGGGCCTTGGCGGTCGTGCCGACCCCGTAGCTCACGAGCAGGGCGTCTTCGAGATTCGGATGGACCGCCTGGGGCCAGACCGAGTACAAGACCATGTAACGCCGGGCCCGCCACATGGTGGCGGACATCGAGTAGGCGTTGGTGATCATCCGGTAGGAGGCCGGCGCGCCGAGCTCCGGGTGCTCGACGTAGACGATCGTCTCGAGCAGACCCTCCCGCACGCCGACCACGCGATCGCCGGGGTTGCTCATGCGCGCGACCGGCACCTGAAGGTGGTGCTCCTGCATGGCGCCGAAGGGAAACAGGGCCGCGGCGGTCGCGAAGGCGAGGCCCGCGACCGCGGTGGCGCGCCGTGCCTGGGGGAGACGCGCCCAGAGCAGCGCGCCGAGCCCGGCGTAGCACAGCGCGAGCACGAAGAGGGCGCCCTCCATCCCGAGTACCGGCAGCAGCAGGAAGCCCCCGGCCAGAGACCCGAGGGCGGCGCCCAAGGTGTTCGCAAAGGTGAGCGCGCCCGTGGCCTGGGCGTCGGCCGCGAGCTGGTCGCGCAGGGCGGCGCCCAGCAGCGTGAAGAAGAGACCCGAGGCGAAAGCCACCGGGAGCATCAGCGGGATGCCAAGGGCCAGCACCGTACCACCGGGCGGAGCGAGGCCGGCGAGCCCGGCGAAGAGCCGTGGGAACGCCGCGTAGCCCGCCATGGTAAGCGCTCCGGCCGCGAACACGACCGCCGCGGCCAGGCGGTGGGCGCCGGGCGCGACCCCCAGCCAGTGCGAGGCCGCGCTGCCGCCCAGGGCAATACCGCTCAGCACCGTTGCGAGGATCAGCGCGAAGCAGAGCGAGTTGCTCTCGACGAAGAGCATCAGGAAGCGCAGCCACACGACCTCGAGGGCCAGCAGCGTGAAGCCCGCCAGGGCCGCGGCGACGAGCCAGGTGAGGGCACGGTTCCGCCCCGAAGCCACCGCAGCGACCGGCGTCTGCGTGGACTCCGAGATCGGCGGCCAGCGCCGGGCGAGCGCGAAGGCGGCGAGCGCCGCTGCGGCGTTCAACCCGCCGGCGGCCAGGGCGCTGCCGCGGACCCCGAGCGCTCCCAGCAGATGGGTCTCGGTCAGCACGGCACCGGCCACCGCTCCGAAGGTGTTCCAAGCGTAGAGCCGGCCGAGCACGCGACCGAAGTTCGCGTCGTGGACGCCGAGGGTGCGGGTGAGCAAGGGCAGCGTCACGCCCATCGCCGTCGAAGGCACGAGCAACAGCGCGAAGGCGACGGCGAGGCGGACCGCGCCGAGGGCCCAGGGATGGTCGGTGAGGCGGCCGAGCAGCGGCGCGAGCCCCGGCCCGAGGTGGGGGAGCCCGATCACCAGGGCGACGCCCGAGATTGCGATGG
>JAOTUO010000024.1 GCA_029863845.1 Myxococcales bacterium | reverse complement strand
AGCGCAGCACCTGCCGCTGCAACCACGAGGGCTGCACCCCGGGCAGGAACTCGTTGCCGCCGTCGAAGGGAAGCCACGCTGCGAAGCGCACGCCGCCTCCGAAACGGCCGTGATGTCCGCGGAGCGCCGACAGCAGGATCAGGGAGCGGTGCAGGAGGTCGGCATGGTAGCCCTTGTTGGAGCCCCACGAGGCGTAGATGAGCGCACGGCGGGACTGCGCGAAGTGATCGGCGAGCCGCCGCTGCACGTCGGGGGAGACGCCGGTCACGTCCGTCACGCTCTCGGGCGTGAAGGTCGCGAGCCGCTCGCGCAGGCGTTCCATGACCGGTCGCACCGAGACCGTCCCGTCGCGGGTGTCCGCGTCGAAGCGGCCCGCGAGGGCCGGCCGGAGTTCGCCGAGGTCGAGGGAGTCGCTCCAGCGACCCGAGGTGCCCGGCGCCTCCACCACCGCTCCCGACTCGAGGTCGAACACGTAGAAGACGTCCTCACGGCCGCCTTCACGGAGGTCCGACTGGCGCAGGAAGCGCGCGGTGTCGTCGCGGACCAGGAAGGGGAGATCCGTCTGCTCGCGAACGTAGTCCTCGTCCACCGCGCCCCGCTCGACGATCGAGCGCGCGATGCCGAGCGCGAGCGCCGCGTCGCTGCCGGGCCGCGGATTCACCCACAGCGACGCGTGCATGGCGCTGGGCGAGTATTCGGGCGCCACCGTGATCACGCGGGTGCCGCGGTAGCGCGCCTCGCTGGCGAAGTGGGCGTCGGGGATGCGCGTCACCGCCGGGTTGCAGTGCCAGAAAAAGAGCGTGTCGGCGCGCATCCAGTCGTCGGAGCTCCCGTCGACGAAGGAGGTGCCCCAGGTCTGGAATGCCCCCATGGCCAGGTCGCCGGTGCCGCCGAACCCGTCCAGCAGAGTGGCGCCCAGCAGCGAGAAGAGCTGCATCTCCCCCAGACTGTCCGGCCCGCTGTCGACGTTCGAGGTCCCGTTGTCGAAGATCACCGTCTCGGGCCCGCCGTCTCGGATCGCGTCGAGGATCGCGTCGGCCAGGCGCGTGAGGGCGCGCTCCCAGGAGATGCGGCGCCAGCGCCCCGAGCCCCGCGCACCCACGCGCTCGAGGGGTCGGGTGAGCCGGTCGGGGCCCACCATGAGGTCGGAGTAGCAGGCTCCCTTCTGGCAACCGCGCGGCGCGAAGTCCGGCAGGCCGGGAACGTCGCGGGCGTAGACGTCGGCCTGCTCCTCCCGCCACACCATCCCGTCCTTCACGTAGACGTCCCACGCGCAGGCGCTGAAGCAGTTGGCGCGAAGGTGCGTGCCGCGCACCACGCGGTCCCAGCGCCAGGCGCTGCGGTAGAGGTCTTCGACGCCGCCGTAGGCGGGCGCGCGGGGCGCCGGCGCCGCGTCCGGCTCCGCCGCCCGACTGCGCGGCACGAGGCCCCGCAGCGAGAGCGCGACGCCACCCGCTGCGCCGGCGGCCAGCAGCTGGCGACGGGTAAGCCCGACCCCGCCGAAGCCCGTGGCGCTCGCGACCGGGTCGTACGACGGCGCCGCCCGCGAGCGGAAGCGGATCCGTGCAGGCCTGGACATGGCCTGCGGCGCCTACGCTTTCCCACGCAGCGGCTCCACGTCGACCCGCGTGTCCCGATCGACCTGATTCGGCTCGTAGTGCGCGTAGCCCCAGTGCAGGTGTCCGTAGTCGCCCACGAGCTGCGTGATCTTGAAGGGACTCGGCGCCAGGGACTGGTGGGAGCGCCCGCCCCGGAACTGGTAGGGCTCCCAGGCGTGGTGGATGTGCGCCTGCGCGGGTCGGATCCCGCTCGCGACCTTGACCCGCGCCACGAACTCACCCACGTCGTTCCACACGCGCACGAGATCGTGATCGGCGATTCCGCGCTCGCGCGCGTCCGCGTCGTTGAGGTAGACCAACGGCTCGCCGCGCTGCAGGCGCAGCATCAGATCCTGGTCCCGCCACATGGCGTGGATGCTCCAGCGCGCGTGGGCCCCGGTGAGCGTGAAGGGGTGGCTGCCGCCGGCGGCGGGCGGCGCCTTGTGGACGGGAAGCTCTTCTCCGACCTCCAGGAACCAGGGGTGATCGACGTAGAACTGCTGGCGCCCGGTGAGCGTGGGATAGGGGCGCTTCTTCTCGACGAAGTCCCGCAGCGGCACCACCGGCTCGTCGAGCGCGTAGTCGGAGTAGATGCCGGCCGTTCCCCCCTCGGGCCCCAGGCTGCGGATGCGCAGCGCCCCGCCCTCCGCACGCAGCTCCGCCAGCCCGATCCCCTTCGACGCTCCGGACGTCTTCAGGATGAACTCCGTGACGGGTTCCTCGGCGTCGGGCCCGAAGCGGCCGGAGTCGCCGAAGCGATCGGCCAGCGTGCCCGGGTCCAGGATGTCGCCGCGGAAGCTCCGCACCGACTCGACGCCGCGCCGCCGCGCCTCGGCGGCCACGTGCTGCGCCAGCAAGGAGAAGATCTCCCACTCGGGCTTCGACTCCGAGATCGGTGGAACGGCCCGGTCGCCCAGGGTGATGTAGGGAACGAAGGCGGCGATGTACTTGATGCCCACCTTCTCGTACCAGCCCGCGGCCGGCAGCAGGAAGTCGGCGTGGCGGCCGGTCTCGTTGAGACGGAAGTTCACGTCGACCACGAGGCGCGCGCGATCGAAGAGCGTCTCACGCACGCGCCAGCCCATGCGGCTGTGGCGGAGCACGTTGCCGCCCAGGCAGAACAGGACCTCCGGCGGCGCTTCGCCCGGCGCGGGAGCGACGGGGAAGTGCCCCTTGCGCAGCGCCTCGTCGAGATACGGACCGGCGCCCTTCGGAAGCATCGGGTCGCCGTGCGCCGGCGCCGTCTCGAACTCGGCGAGGCCACCGTGGACGGCGTGGAAGATCGTGCTCGGGATGTACATCGACTCGAACTCGCCGCGGACGCCTTCGGGGTCGAAGTACGAGCGCGCCATCAGCCAGGCCAGGTGCGGTAGATCGAGCCGGTCCTGCATCGCGACCAGCCCGAGCCCGTCGAGGGCGACGAAGGCCCCCGAGCGCCAGCCGCCGCCGGCGCGACCCAGGTTGCCCGTGAGCGAGGCGAGCAGGATCTGCGAACGCTGTATCAGGTCGGAGTGGAGGTTCTTGCACATGCCCCACTGCGACACGATCAGCGCCGAGCCGGCGCTCGCAAACTCGCGCGCGAAGCGCCGGATCACGTCGGGCGCGATTCCCGTGATGCCCGCAGCGTCATCCGGCCCCGCGCGAGCCAGGCGCTCGCGCAGCAGCGCGAACGCCGTCCGCACCTCGCTGCGCGAGCCGTCGGCGAGAGTCACCTCGGCCCGGACCTCCAGCGCCGGAGTCACGCCCTCCGGCAGCGTCAGGGTCCGCTCTTCGCTACCGGCCGAGCCGGGCGCCCAGACCGGCGCGCCCGCCGCCTCGTCCCACAGGGCGAAGACGTCGTCGCGCCCCCCCGCCAGGACGTCGGCCTCGCGCAGGAAGCGCCCGTTGTCGCTGCGGATCAGGAACGGGAGGTCGGTCTGCTCGACCAGGTAGTCCGCCGCGTAGAGGCCTTCCTCGATCACGACGTGGCAGGCGGCCAGCGCCAGCGCGGCGTCGGTCCCGGGCCGCACCGACAGCCACAGGTCCGAGTGGATCGCGCTCTGATTGTAGTCCGGCGCGACCACCACCACCCGCGCCCCCCGGTAGCGGGCCTCGTGGACGAAGTGCGCGTCGGGAATCCGCGCCACCGCCGGATTGCAGGCCCACAGCACCAGGTAGTCGGAGCGGAACCAGTCGTCGCTGCTCCCGTCGGTGTGCGGGGTGCCGAGCGTGATGGTGCCTCCGACGGCGAGATCACCGATCTGCGCCATCGAGTCCGTGATCGGAGCCCCGATCTGGCGGAAGAAGCGCAGACCCGCGGCCGTGTTCCCGCCGAAGTCGACGTTCGGCCCCTGCTCGAGCACGATGCCTTCGCCACCCCGGCTCACGAGCACGTCGACGAGCGTGGCGGCGATCTCGTCGAGCGCCTCGTCCCAGGTCACGCGCCGGAAGCGCCCGGAGCCGCGCTCGCCGACCCGCTTCAGGGGATGGCGCAGCCGCGACGGGCCGAGCAGGAGTTCGCTGCAGCTCGCGCCCTTCTGACAGCCGCGCGGATTCCAGTCGGGAACCTCGGCGTTCGACGGCGCATAGGGCGCCGATTGCTCCTCGCGCCACACGATCCCCTCGCGCACGTAGAGGTTCCACGCGCACGACGAAACGCAGTTCACGTTCGTGTGGGTTCCCCGGGCGACGCGGTCCCAGGTCCAGGCCTTCCGGTAGACGTCCCGCCAGTCGCCGTACGCGGCGGGAGCCGCCGCGTCGGCCGCTGCCGCGCTCCAGCTCAGCCGGCTCAGGCCCAGTGCCAGGCCCGCGGCCACGCCGGCCTGAATGAACTCGCGTCGGGACAGGGGCACGCAGGATCCTCCCGCACACAGCGCGACGCAGCCGACGCTATCCCGCTCCGGAGGGGGGGCGGTATGACACGCGTCATAGCTGCGCGGGGCGCATCGGTCGCGGAAAGCGATTCGACGCCGCGGATGGAGACGCCGTCAAACCTCGCCGGCGACGCGCAGCAGGGCGGGCTCGTCGACGACTTGCACCAAGCCGACCTTGCCGGCGATGAGGCCCTCGCGTTCGAATCGGCGCAGCACGCGGATCGCGGTCTCGACGGTGGTGCCCGAGGCCTCCGCCAACGCCCGACGCGTCACGCGCGCCTGCCCCTCGCGGGTAGCGCGCAGCAGGGCGCGCGCCAGCCGAGCCGGCGCCGCGTCGGTGGCGAAGGAGCGCAGGCGTTCGTGCGCGTCCCGCAGGCGACGGGAGGTCACGACCAGGATGTCGACCGCCAGCGCCGGCTCTTCGCCGATGACCTTCAGCACGGTCGGCCGCGGCAGGCGCCACGCGACGCCGCTGCTGACGCCCTCGGCGCTCGCGGTGTAGTGGTCCTGGTCCAGCGAGGAGACCGCCCCGAACATCTCGCCGGGCTTCAGCACCTCGAGGGTCGTGACGCGTCCGGAGGCGGAGCTCTTGTAGAGCCGCACCTCCCCGGAGCCGATCACCCACAGGTACTCCGCGGGCTGCCCCTCGAAGTAGAGCACCTTCTGGCGCTCGAAGTGCGACTCCTGCACCAGATGGCGGATCCGGCCGAAGAGCCCGGGGCTCATGCCGCGGAAGAACTCCGCCCGCCCCAGATCGATCTCCAGCGCCTGCCGCATGCCACCCTGCCCCGGCCCCCCCCGCCGAGACCGGGGGGGCGAGTCCGGTATGATCCCGATCATATCCGATTCACCTCCAGAGAGGACACATTGGAGGAGCGAGACAGGGGGCCCGAGGGTGGCCGGCGGGAGATCCGCTCGATGAAGGACTCGATCGCCGCTGCGCATCACAAGCTCGATGCGCTGCTGGACGAGACGCGCTCGGCTCTGCAAGCGGGCGAAGAAGGCCGCGCGCGAGCGTCGTTCGCGCACCTGCGCGCGGCGCTAGAGGCCCACTTCGATCAGGAGGACAGCCTCTACTATCCCTCGATCCGGGCCCTGCGGCCCGATCTGAAGAAGGCGGTGGAGGGCTTCCTCGCCGCCCACGCGAAGTTCTCCGCGCGCCTGGCGGAGATCGGCGCGAGCCTCGACACGGACGCCCTCGCGGATGCGGAGCGCGCCCTCGAGGCGTTCGGCACGGCCTTCGCCTCTCACGAGGCCAGCGAGGAGCGGGTGCTTCTCGCCCTCGACCGCGACCTCGGAGTGCCGCGCTGAACCCGCGTCGCCAGGCGCGGTAAACGCGGCGACGCCCGCGACCGCTTCCGGCAGCAGCCAATTCGCGGGACGAAGGAATCGCGCAGGTGGCACAGGAGCGGCACGACGCAGCGAGCGGCGGCGGGCGGCGGCGCCTCACGAGGCGGGCCTTCACCGCCGGAGCCGTGACCGGGGCGCTCGGGATGTGGGCCGGCACGGGGCTGCCGCGGCGCCTCTCGCTGGGGGACCCCGATCGCCCGCCGCAGCTGTACGAGTTCTTCGTGGACAGCTTCTGGTTCGATTCGGCGGGTCTCTACGACGAGGCCATCAACCCGCCGCTCAAGGGTCAGCAGCAGGCCGACATCGCCATCGTCGGCGGCGGCTACGCGGGCCTGTCCACCGCCTTCAACCTGATCCAGCGCTTTCCCCGGAAGCGCATCGTGCTCGTGGAGGGAGCGGCCTGCGGCTACGGCGCCAGCGGCCGCAACGGCGGCTTCGCCGACGTGGGCATGCCGGGGCTCCACACCGTCTTCGAGGAGGCTGGCCCCGACGCGGCGCGGGCCTATTACGACGCCACGCTGCTGGGCGCGCACCAGATCCGCGACTTCGTGCAGCAACACGGCGTGGACTGCGACCTCGAGCACAACGGCAGCATCACGCTGGCGATGGACGAATCGCAGATGGAGGAGCTCGCGGGGCAGCAGCGGCGCTACGCGGCCATGGGGCTGGACGCCGAGCTGCTGGACCGCGCGGCGCTGCGCCGCGCGGTCCGATCCGATCGCTTCGTGGGCGGGCTGCGCGACGCCCGCCACGCGATCCTGAACCCGGCCAAGCTGGCGCGCGGCATGAAGCGGGTGGTCGAAGGGATGGGCGTCGAGATCTTCGAGCGCTCCAAGGTCCTGCGCGTCGAGCCGGGTGCGAAGGTCCGCATCGTCAGCGAGCTGGGCGAGCTGCGGGCCGACCAGGCGGTGCTCACCCTCAACGGCTACGCACCGCAGCTGGGCCTGTTCCGCACCCGCGTGATCCCGCTGTGCAACTACGTGGTGGCCACCGAGCCGCTCGGCCCGTCGCAGCGCGCCGCCATCGGCTGGGCCGGGCGCGAGGGCCTGGCCGACATGCGGCTCCAGTTCATGTACCTGCGCCTCACCGCCGACGACCGCATCGTCTTCGGCGGCGAGTCCTCTCCCTACTGGTACGACAGCACCCCCAGCAGCGGCAGCTACCGGCCGGCGCTGGAGAAGCTGAAGCGCAGCCTGCTGGTGACCTTCCCCCAGCTGGAGGGCGTCCGCTTCACCCACGGCTGGGGGGGCACGATGGGCTTCACGCTGGATTTCATGCCCTCGGTGGGGGCGCTGGACGGGGCGAAGAACCTCTTCTACGCGGTGGGCTTCAACGGCGAGGGGGTGGTGATGACGCAGCTGGCGGGCCGCATCCTCGCCGACCTGGTCTCCGGGATGGAGACGCCGCTGACCCGCCTCCCCATCGTCGGCCGCACGCCTCCCTTCGCCGGTCCCGAGCCGGTCCGCTACCTGGGGGTCCAGCTGGTGGAGCGCCTGATGGCGCTGTCCGGCGGCAACCCGGTGCGTTAGCCCCCGCGCGCCCGCGCTCTGCTAGCCTCGGCGCGCCATGACCGCGGCCACCGCACGCAAGACCCTGCGCAACCTGGCGATCATCGCCCACGTCGACCACGGCAAGACCACCCTGGTCGACGGACTGCTGCGCTTCACGGGCGCCGTGCGGGACAACCAGCCACTGGCGGATCGCGCACTCGACTCGGGAGACCTCGAACGCGAGCGCGGCATCACGATCTTCGCCAAGAGCACGTCGATCGAGTTCGAGGGCGTGCGCATCCAGCTGGTGGACACGCCGGGCCACGCCGACTTCGGCGGCGAGGTGGAGCGGGTGCTCGGGATGGCGGACGCCGTTCTCCTGCTGGTGGACGCCGTGGAGGGCGTCATGCCGCAGACGCGTTTCGTGGTGCGCAAGGCGCTGGCTCACGGTCTGCGGCCGATTCTCGTCGTCAACAAGGTTGACCGACCCGAGCAGCGTGCGAGCGCCGTCGTGGACGAGGTCTTCGACCTGCTCGTGGAGCTCGAAGCCGAC
This sequence comes from Myxococcales bacterium, assembly GCA_029863845.1. GTDB lineage: Bacteria > Myxococcota_A > UBA9160 > UBA9160 > SMWR01 > JACZXC01. The sequence goes on along the minus strand of JAOTUO010000024.1, from coordinate 15,190 downwards.
GATCGCCAGCTGGACTTCCCGGTGGTCTACGCCTCGGCACGGCAGCGGTGGGCGAGCCTCGACGTCGAGGGAGAGACCCGCGACCTGCGGCCGCTGCTGGAGACGATTCTCGAGCAGGCCCCCGCGCCCGTGGTCGACAGCGAAGGCCCTCTGCGTTTCCAGGCGGTGACACTGGGCTACGACGCGTACCTGGGGCGTCTGGTCATCGGCCGGGTGGAGCGCGGCGCGCTCCGGCGCGGGGAGTGGGTGCTGCGACTGGGCGCAGAGGGCGCCGCCGAGTCCTTCCGCGTGACCAAGCTCTTCGGCACGCGCGGCCTCGATCGCGTGGAGCTGGAGGAGGCGACGGCCGGCGATATCGCCATCATCGCCGGCGTCGACACGATCGAGATCGGCGACACGATCTGTTCCCCGACGGCCCCGGACCCGCTGCCGCGCATCGCCATCGATCCCCCGACCGTTCGCGTGCTCTTCTCCGTGAATACGTCGCCCTTCGCCGGACAGGAGGGCCGCTTCCTCACCAGCCGCCAGCTGGACGAGCGACTGCGGCGCGAAGCACTCGGGAACGTCTCGATCCACGTGACCGCGACCGACCTGCGCGACACCTTCGAGGTGGCGGCTCGCGGCGAGCTTCAGATCGCCGTTCTGATCGAGACCATGCGCCGGGAGGGCTACGAGTTCAGCGTCTCCCGCCCGGAGATCATCCTGCGCGAGATCGAGGGCCGGCGCTGCGAGCCGGTGGAGGACGTGCTGGCGAACGTCCCGGAGGCCTGCGCGGGCGTCGTGATGGAGAAGCTCGCGGCGCGCCGCGGGCGGCTGCGAACGATGCAGCGGCAGGGCGACCGGGTGACGCTCGAGTTCAGCGTACCGACCCGCGGCCTCTTCGGCTTCCGCACCGACTTCCTGTCGGACACCCGCGGCGAGGGCGTCCTCTACCGCACGGTCCAGGACTACGCGCCGTGGGCGGGCGACCTGCCCGGACGTGGCGTCGGCGCGCTCGTGGCGACGGAGCCGGGCACCGCCACCCCCTACGCCCTCAACAACATCCAGGAACGCGCGACGCTCTTCCTCGAGCCGGGAGCCCCCGTCTACGAGGGCCAGGTGGTGGGCGAGAACCGGCGCGTCGGCGACATGAACGTCAACGTGTGTCGCGCCAAGAAGCTCAGCAATGTCCGAGCGGCCGGAAAGGACGAGAACGCGAGCGTCTCCCCGCCCCGCCGCCTCACCATCGAGAGCGCCCTCGAGTGGATCGCGGAAGACGAGCTGCTCGAGGTGACCCCCTCGGCGCTGCGCCTGCGCAAGCAGGTGCTGCGCGCCGGGCTGCGGAAGCGCTGAGCAGCCGGATCTCGAAGTCGGCGAGACTCGCCGGCGTTCCGGAGCGCGGGAGACCGCCGGCTCGGGTGCGGCCCCGGAGATCTCCGGGTTCACGGGGCGTCAACGGTCGGCGGCAGGTAGTAGCCCAGGGCCTTCAGCTGTTCGATCGCCTCGCTCGACAGCTCGACGCGCTCTCCTTCCGGTGCGCCGCTGCCCCGGCCGTGCAGCGCCGCGAGCAGCTCCTCGACGACTTCCGGATGCCGGTCGGAGACGTCCGCCTGCTCGCCGGGATCCGTCTCGAGGTCGTACAGCTCCACCTTGCCGGTCAGCCGGTCCCGGTGGAGCTTGTAGCGGCCCCGGCGAACCGCCTGGACGACGTTGTTCGTCGCCGCCCGGTTGAAGTCCGCCTCGGCGAAGAGGAACCGATTGCGGTAGAGCGCCCCGCCCTCCGGTTCGCTCCGCGTCGATTCGCTCGCGGATCGCCATAGCGGGGACAGGTCGAGGCCGTCCAGCAGGATGGGCGGCGCCTCGCCGAGCGCGCCGAGCACCGTGGGGGCCAGGTCCACGAGGGACACGGGCGTCTCGATCCTCATCCCGGCCGGGATGCCCGGCCCGCGCAGGATCAGCGGGACGTGCAGCATCTCCTGGTATTGGGTGAGGTTGTGCAACAGGCCGCCGTGCTCGAGGAACTCCTCCCCGTGGTCGGAGGTCAGGATCAGCAGGCATTCGTCGAGCAGACCCTCGGCCCGGAGTAAGAGAACCAGCCGCCCGAGCTCGGCGTCCATCTGGCGAATGCCCGCGTCGTAGAGGTCGATCAGGTGCTGCCGGTCCACCTCGTCGAACTCGACGACCCGGACCCGGGACCAGTTCCGGCAGAACGCGTGTTCGGGATTCGCGCGGCACATCTCCATGATCTCCGAATCGTGCCGAGTCATGTCGAGCTGTGCCGAGCTGCCGTCGACCTTGCCGTCGTAGGGGCGGACGAACTGACGCTCGTACCGGGGCAGCGAAGCGTAGTCGCTGTGCACGTCGTAATAATGCACGAAGAGAAACAGGCGCTCGTCCCGAAACTCCCGCAGCCAATCCATCGCCTGGTCGGTGATCCATGTCGAGGGGCTGATCCGGTCGTGCACCTCGGGCACGTAGAGGAACTCCTGAAAGCCCCTCGACAAGTCGTAGAGGCGACTCACCTTGGTGGAGTTCACGACGGCGGCGGTCCGGTAGCCCCGGCGGGCCAGGATGGTCGCGAGCGTCGGGACGTCCTCGGGAAGCTGGTGGGTGACGTCCGTGGCTCCGTGCCGGTGGGGATACAGGCCGCTCAGCATCGACGCGTGGGCGGGAAGCGTCCACGGAGCGGTCGAGCTGGCGTCCGCGAAGACGATGCCCTCCCGCGCGAGGCCGTCGATCACCGGCGAGGTGGGACGCAGATAGCCGTAGACCCCGAGGTGATCGGCGCGCAGGGTGTCGATCGAGATCAGCAGAACCACGCGCGGGCGGGCGGAGCCCGGCTCCGGCCGCATCGGGGCGGGAAGCGCCGCGAGCGCATCGCCCGCGCCGGGTTCGGAGGCATCCGGCTCCGCATCCGGCGCGCAGCCCAGCGCCACCGCCAGCATGAGCAGGGAAGCCAGGCGCCGCAGCCGCACGGACGGATTCGTCACGGATCCTCCGGAACGAGGGTGTAAGAACCTACAGAACCCCGGTGTTGATACCGAGGGACGGCGACGGGCCCGCCGTTCGGGGCGCGCGGAGCGACCCGGCCGCGGCCATCAGGTCGCGGGCGTAGTCGAGTGTCGAGGCCGGGCTCGCGAAGAAGTGCTGGCTGCCGGCGTGGATGTCGCGGAAGCAGCGCTGCAGCGGGCCTTTCCTCAGCGCCGTGGTTCCGGCCAGGAGAAAGGCCTGGCGCACGATGTCCGCGCCCTCCTGCGTGACGTGCACCGTGGCCTGGCGCGCTTCGTTGTTCTCCGCCGGGTCGAGCCGGCCGGTCTCGAGCACCGTCCGCTCCATGCGACCGAAGGCCTCGCGCACCCAGGCGCCGGCGGCGCGGAAGCGCGACTCGAGGCTCCCCAGCGCGTGCAGGAAGCGCTCGTCGTCCTTCAGGAAGGCTCCGGCCCCCATGCGCACCTTCGTCTGCGCGAGGGCCCGGAGCTCGTCGAGCGCGCGGCGCGTCACGCCGACGGCGAAGGCGGCGTGACCCGCGGCGGTCTGCGCGATCACGCCGAGCTCGTAGATGCGGCCGCCGCGGCGCCGCGTGGGCGCCGCGAAGAGGAAGGTGGCGTCCTCTGGCACGAGCACGTCCCGGATGCCGTAGTCCCAGCTGGCCGTGGCGCCCAACCCGAGCACGTCCCAGTTGCCGCGCAGCTCGACCCGGTCCTTCGGCACCACGCCGAAGAGGTAGCGCGCCGGGGCGTCGGAGCCCTCGGGCGGCTGCACGAGGAAGCCCGCGCCCACCCACTCGGCGTAGTGCAGGCCGCTTCCGAACTGGTAGCTGCCGTTCACGCGGTAGCCGCCCGGCTCGGGCACACCCGTGCCGTTGGGTGCGAACTGCCCGGCCACCAGCGGCACGCCGTCGGCGAACATCTTTTCCGTGAAGGCGTCGCCGCCGTAGGCCCCGAAGTAGGCGGCGGCCGATGCGCCGGCCATGAGGCACCAGCCCGCGGAGCCGTCGGCGCGGGCCACCTCGGCGAAGACGTCGATGGAATCGAGCAGCGGGAGCTCGGCGCCACCCAGCTCGCGCGGCGTCATCGCCCCGAACAGGCCCGCCCGACGCAACGCCTGAACGGTCTCGGCGGGAACCGGGGCGTCGCCGGATTTCGCGGCGTTGGCGTCGATCGTGGCGTACAGCTCACGGGCGGCGGCCAGCAGAGAAGTCGGCTGGAGCACGGTCGGACCTCCTCGGCGGTTCAGGCGGGGCCCGAGACTCTAACCCGAGACGCAGCCTCGTCCGCCACGGCCAGGACCGGTTTGGGGGGCCCCACCCGTCGCCGAATCGGCGCGCCGGTTGCGCGCGACCTCACGCCATAATTGTCCCATTCCGCCACACTCCGAGGGCATCTGCGAGTCTCTATGACTGCGGTCATACCCGGTATCCGGATCTTGGATCAATAAATGTTTATTCGTAGAGCCGGAGGGCGGCCATCGGAATTCCGGATCGTCTCCGATTCGCTTCGATCTCATTCCCGATTCGCGACCGAATCGCAGGGCACCCGCCGCGCGCAGCGATCCGCGGCCGGCCCGGCCCGGGGTGGTGCGGCGCTGGGGGCGTACCGGGCCCTTCCGTTTTCCGGGCGCTGACTGGAGGCAGGCATGGGCAAGGATGAGAGGTTCGACGTCGTCATCATCGGAGGCGGTCCCAACGGGATGACCACGGCGGCGTACCTGGCGAAGTGCGGCCTCCGCGTCTGCGTCCTGGAGGAGCGCACGGAGTGCGGAGGTGCGTGTGAGACGGTGGAGCCGATCCCCGGCGTGCGCATCTACCCGCACGCGATGTTGATGTACGCCTCGGCGGCGCCGGGCTTCGAGCAGCTGGAGCTTCACAAGTACGGCTTCCGGATGGAGTGGGATCCGAAAGACCTCCTCGAGGCCGACGTGGGCGGCCTCGCCTGCAGCGACGGCTGGCGATCCATCACCCCCAAGGATCAGATGGGCTGGGCCAAGCTCGGGGGCATGCTCGGCCAGCCGTCCTTCACGCGGGAGCTGATGCGATCCGCGTTCTGGTGCCCGCCCCACCCGCCCGAGGTCGAAGTCACCGACGAGAACACGCCCTACATGCAGGTGTACCGGAAGTACCAGCCCGACATCTGGACTCCCGAGCTCCGCGAAATGACGATGTTCGACCTCCTGGACGAGCACTGCGAGACCGAGCACTTCAAGACGGCCATGGCCTTCGCCGCCTGGGCTTCGGGGGCGGCCGGCCATTGGGAGGGCGTCGCGGTCCCCGCGACGCTGTGCGTTCAGCTCCTTACGCTTCCCAACATGGGAAGGACGAGCATTCCCCGAGGCGGCCTGCACGGGTACTTCCACGCCATCCTCCGCGCCGCCGTCCACAGGGGGGCGACGATCCGCACGAGTTCGCCGGTGGACGAGATCCTCATCGAGGACGGCCGGGCGGTCGGCGTACGCCTGCGAGAGACGGCCGCTTCCGGCGGAAGGACGATCCGGGCCGAGAAGGCCGTGATCGCCGCCTGCGACGTCCACCAGGCCTTTCTCGATCTGGTCGGCCCCCAGCACCTCGACCCGGGCGTGATCCAGAAGATCCGGGACATCAGCCTGAAGAACCAGACCCTCTACGTATCGACCTTCCACACGAAGACGCCGCTGCGATTCAACGACCGCTTCAAGAACGTGCCCGATTCGAAGTACGTCGGACCCGACCGGCACCCCATGGCCGGCATCTTCCCCTGCGACTCCCGCGAGATCTACTACGAGAACGTCGCGGACGTCGACGGCCGCAAGGGACAGCCCACGGTTCCACCGGAGCGCGCCATGTGGTTCCAGACACCCCCTCAAGGCTTCGACCCCACGGACTGCCAGGGCCATTATCCGCGAGGGTACATCTCGCCCGCATTCGAGATGGCGGTCACGTCCCCGGACTACCACGTCGAGGGAGAGGACGCGCTCGACCGGCACAAGGAGGACATGGACCGCTTCATGCGGGAGTCCTTCAGCCAGATGCTCGACGGCCTCGACGACGACAACATCCTCCACCACTGGAGCGCATCGGGCCGCGACGTGGAGTTCCGCAACACGGGCTTGATCGGCGGCACGTGGTGCGGCAGTCGCCACGATGAAGACCAGCTCTGGACGAATCGGCCCATCCCGGAGCTGGCGCGATATCGAACGCCGATCGAAGGGCTCTACCACGCCCACCAGACATCGGGTCACCCCGGCGGTCTGTGCCTGATGGCGATCCCCTACAACCTGATGCACATCCTGATCGAGGACGGAATCGCCGACCCCGGCTCCTGGTGGTACGCGTCGCCGTACTACATCCCTCAGGAAGGCAAACGCTCCGCCATGCGAGGCTGACGAATCGCGCGCGGGAGGCCAACGCATTGTCCAACTTCAGCTACCGATCCGACTATGTCTACGACGCCAACGATCCCTTTGGGCACATGCAGGAGGAGTTTCCCAGGGAGAGCGAGTTCGACGTCGTGATCATCGGCGGCGGGCCCAACGGGTTGATCGCCGGCGCCTATCTCGCCAGGGCCGGGCTCCGGGTCGTGATCTGCGAGCGTCGCTTCGAAGTCGGCGGCGGTCTCGCCACGGAAGAGAACCTCTACCCCTGTTACTCATCCAATCCGCATGTGCTCTACCACATGATGGTCGACTACATGCCGGTGATACGGGACTTCGACCTGGACGGACCGGCGCTGACCTGGATCAAGCCCAACGCCCAGACGGGAATCGTTTTCGAGGACGGCTCGTCGCTGTTGCTGACCCGGCAGGTCCAGGACACCAAGGACTCGATCCTGAAGCACTCGCTCAAGGATGCGACCACCTTCGGCAAAGTGATTCGCGACTGGAAGCGGATCGTCGGTGAAATCGTCGCGCCCGCGACCTACATCCCGCCGATGGCGCCCATCGACATCACCATGGCCATGGAGAGGACCGCAGTCGGGCGGGCGATGCTGGAGATCGGCGAGCAGAGCCCGCTGGAGATCATCAACGATACCTTCGAGCACGAGAAGGTCCGCACGCTGATGCTGTACGCCGCGTGCATGTGGGGCCTCGATCCCCGCGAGACCGGCCTCGGGTTCATGGTCCCCCTCATGCTCGATCGGACCATGAACAAGTGTTACTGCTACGGCGGCTCCCACAAGTTCGCCGGCGCCCTTGCGCGCCAGGTCGTGAAACACGGCGGGTTGATCCTCGAAGCCGCCCCCGTGAAGAAGATCCTCATGGAGGGGGGACGGGCCGCCGGAGTCGAGATCGGGCACGAGGGGCGCAGCATCCGGGCCAAGGCGGTGATGTCCACCCTGGATCCCCACACCACGTTCCTGGACCTCGTCGGCCCGGCGCATCTGCCGGCCTCGCTGAAGGAAGAGGTCGAGGGATGGGCCTGGGACAAGTGGAGCTTCAACACGCTTCACATCGCCACGCACGAACCCCCCAAGTACGCGACCGACGACCCGTGGATCAACGAATCGTTCGCCACGGTCGTCGGCATCGAGAGCGTGGACCAGCTGCTGGCCCATTGGGACGCGGTGGTGGCGGGCAGGATCGATCTCGGCGCCTTCGGTGGCCATTCTACCTGCGAGAGCCTCTTCGACCCCACCCTGAGCGACCGCCCCGGAAAATACGTATCCATGTTCCAGATCCACGCGCCCTACGATCTCGAGGGCGGCTGGCCCGAGCGGCGCGCGGCGATCGAGGCCGCCATGCTGGCCAAGTGGCGGAAGGTGGCCCCGAACCTGACGGCCGACACCATCCTCGCCACCAGCATGGAGGATCCCGAGGAGATCGAGATCCGCTTTCCCCAGATGCGGCGCGGCTCGATCAAGCACGGAGACTACCGACCGCTCCAGATGGGCTGCTTCCGCCCCAACCTCGATTGCTCCGGAACGGATACGCCCATCGAGGGTCTCTACGCGTGCGGCGCCTCCACCTATCCCGGCGGGCTGATCCTCGGAGGCCCCGGCTATCTGGGCGCGAACAAGGTGGCCGACGAGCTGGGCGTCGAACGCTGGTGGAAACCGACACCCGAGATGGAGCGCTACATCAAGACCTACCTCGAGGAGTGACCGCGCACGGCATCGCCCGGGCGCAATGAACCCGACCGCGAATTCGAGAGAGAGGACCCAGGTGACAGAGGGACGCTACGACGCCATCGTGATCGGAGCCGGCTTCGGGGGCAGCTCCTGCGCGGGTCTGCTGGCGAAGCGGGGACTCCGGGTCCTGCTGGTGGAGAAGAACGCCGTGGCCGGCGGCAAGGCCCTGAGCCTCTCGAAGAACGGCTTCACCTACACGGCCTGGGTCGTGATCGGCGCTCCCGTCGAGGGCAATCTCTACCAGGTGGTCCTGGACGAGCTGGAAGTGGCGGATCTGGCGAAGCTGGTCGTTCCCAAGGGACGGGGGAGCATCTACGAGACTCCCGCCGGCAAGTTCGTGCGAATGCCGGATGCGCCCTCGGACCACCTGGACCCGAAGCTCGTCTTCGACTGGCTGGAGATCGACGAGGTGAGGCGGGCGCCGGCCCTCCAGTTCTTCGCCGACATGACGCTGATGCCTCCCGAAAAGGTGAAAGAGCTCAGCGGCACGAGCTTTGACGAATGGCTGGGCCGCGCCGACATCCCCCGGCCCCTGCGTGCCTTCGTGGCGAGTCTCTGCTGCGACGGCATGTTCATGGTGCCCGTGGACTGCCTGGACGCGGCCGAGGCGATTGCGAGTCTCCAGGCCATCTTTCTCCGCGGTGGAGGCGTCTTCTGCGAAGGCGGATTCGGTCGCGTGGCCGAGGCCTACTGCGAGTCGGTGCGGAGAAACGGCAGCGACGTGCTCATGAGCACGCGGGTGAAGCAGGTGCTCGTCGAGGACGGCCGCGTCGGCGGAATCGAGACGGACAAGGGGGTCTTCGAGGCGCCGATCGTGATCAGCAACGCAGGCATCCAGCCCACGGTGCTGAAGCTCGTGGGACCGGCGCACTTCGACAAGGGCTATGTGAACTACGTGCGGGATCTGGTTCCGTCGTACTCCCTGATCGGATATCGGTATTTCCTCCGCAAGCCCGTGACCGATGCTCCCTTCGGCGTGATCTTCTCGGACGAAAGCCCCTGGAGCCTCGACCGCTTCAATCGGGCCCGCGAAGGGAAGGCCTCGCGCCGGGGAGTTCTGTACTACGAAGTGCCTTCGAATTACGATTCCGGCGCCGCGCCCGAGGGCAAGCAGATGTTCATGACGGGCTCCTTCTGTCCGCCGGATCCGGATCTCGACAAGGCGGAGCTCGAGGCCTGGGCCCGCGCCGGCGAGGAGGCGCTCTTCGGCGCATTCCCCGACCTGGAGGCCTGCATCGAAGCGAAGGACTTCTACACGACGCGGAGCGTCTCCAACGCCACCCGGGATTCGGTGGTACCCGGCGTGGGCGGCGAAACGATCGGCCTCGGGCAGATCGTCGGCCAGTGCGGCGACCGGAAGCCCTCGATCCGGGCCCCGATCCGGGGCTTGTTCTACGTGGGCTGCGACGCCGGCGGCACCGGCGTGGGCACCCAACAGGCGATCGAGTCCGGGATGAACGTCGCCGACGCCGTGGCGCGCTACCACCAGCTTCGCAAGTCGATTCGTTAGTATCCTCTGGGGAACCGTTCCCCCGAAGCCGGCTCGCCCCCAGACGGCGTCCGGCCGATGGATCCGTCTGTCAAGAACGGCGACCGACTCCAGCGGATCGCCTCGTTCATCGGGAGCGCTCGGGAATGAAGCTCAGCATGGTGGGAACCGGTTACGTCGGCCTGGTCGCGGGCACCTGCTTCGCGGACGCCGGCAATCACGTGATCTGCGTCGACGTGGACGAGACCAAGATCGACGCCTTGAAGCGGGGGGAAGTCCCGATCTACGAGCCGGGCCTGGGCGAGATCCTCCAGCGCAACCTCAAGGCGGGCCGGCTGATCTTCACGACGGACCTGGCCGAGGCCGTTGCCGGCTCCCTGGTCGTCTTCGTCGCGGTCGGCACGCCGGAGGCGTCGGACGGAAGCGCGGATCTCTCCGCGGTGCTTTCGGTGGCGGAGCAGATCGGCCGGCACATGGACGGCTACCGGATCGTCGTGACCAAGAGCACCGTACCGGTCGGGACGCACAAGCGGATCGCCGCCACGATCCGGGCCCAGACCCACCATCGCTTCGATGTGGTCAGCAATCCCGAGTTCATGAAGGAGGGAGCGGCGGTCGACGACTTCACCCGGCCGGACCGCGTGATCCTGGGGACGGACAATCCGGCGGTCGTGGAAATCATGCGCCAGATCTATTCCCCGTTCATGCGGAAGCGCGAGCGGGTCCTGTCCATGGACCCCGCCAGTGCGGAGATGACCAAGTACGCGTCGAACGCCCTGCTGGCGACGCGGGTGTCGTTCATGAACGAGGTGGCCAACCTGTGCGAGCGCTACGGGGCGAACGCGGAGACGGTCCGCCTCGGGGTCGGCTCGGACTCCCGGATCGGCCACTCCTTCCTGTTTCCCGGTGTCGGCTACGGCGGATCGTGCTTTCCGAAGGATGTCAGCGCCTTCATCAGCATGGGCAAGGGGGTCGGATACTCCACCGACATCACCCTGGCCACGCAGGAGATCAACCGGCGGCAGCGCCGGGCCTTCGCCGAGCGCGTCATCGATCATTTCGGCGATCGCGCGGCCAGCACCACGCTGGCCGTGTGGGGCCTGGCCTTCAAGAGCCGCACCGACGACGTGCGTGAGGCGCCGGCGATCGACGCCATCCGCATGTTCGTCGAGCGGGGGATGAAGATCCGGGGTCACGATCCCCAGGCGATGGCCAACGCGCGCGCAGCGCTGCGGACCGACGCCGTCACCTACTGCGAAGACGGCTACGAGGCACTGGACCAGGCCGATGCGCTGGTGATCTTCACCGATTGGCCCGAGTTCCAGACGCCGGATTTCGAGGGCATCCTGCGCAGGCTGCGAAGGCCGGTCGTCTTCGACGGGCGCAACCTGTACGAGCCGGCATTCATGGCCCGGCTCGGCTTCGAGTATCACAGCATCGGCCGACGGACCGTGCCGGCGCGGGAAAGCCAGCGGCCCGATTGACGTCCGCCGGCGACGTTGGGATATGTTTCTTCGGAGGGGGATCCGCGTTCGATGACGACGCTCGCCCACTTGTCGGACATGCACTCCACGCGCGTGCGTGTGGATCGTCTCCGGGATTTCCTGGGCAAGCGCGCACTCGCGTGGATCTCCTGGAATCTGCGACGCCACCGGACCCACAGCACCGAGATCCTGCGGGCCCTCGCCGCGGATGTCCGGGACCAGAAACCCGGTCAGGTGGTCGTGACGGGCGACATCACGAATGCCTCGCTCGACGCCGAGTTCTCGGCGGTCGCGGACTGGCTCCGGGAGAACGGCGATCCGGGATGGCTCACCGCCGTGCCCGGAAATCACGACGCCTTCGCGCGGGATTCGATCGCGCGCGTCTGGCATCACTGGGCTCCGTACGTGTCCTCGGACGACGCGGGACGCCGCGCCCACCCCACCGTCCCGGATCGGGACTTCCCGACGCTCCGCATCCGAGACGGATTGGCCCTCGTGGGGGTCTGCTCCGCGCGCCCGAGCCTGCCCGGGCTGGCCCGGGGGAGGATCGGCGCCGATCAGATGCTGCGTCTCGAAGCGCTGCTGCATTCCCTGCGCGAGAGCGATCTCTGCCGGGTGGTGCTGACGCACTACCCGCCCTTCGACGACGGCCTCACGTGGCGCCGCCGCCTGCGAGACAGCACGCAGCTTCGGGAGGTGCTCGAGCGCACCGGCGCCGACCTCGTGCTTCACGGCCACCTCCACCGCGCCTGCTTTCGCTCGATTCCGGGTCCGGACGGTGACATTCGGGTGGTGGGAGTGCCCTCGGCATCGCACGTCGGAGGGGATGGACGCCAGAGCTCCGGCTACCACGTCTACCGCATCGGGCGCCGAACGAACGGCGAGGCACGACCGCGCTATGCGATCTCCGTGCAGGTGCGAGGCTACGACCCCGTCGGCGGGCGCTTCGTCACCGAGTTCGAACGGGATCTCTGAACCCCGCGGGCCCCGTCCGGTTACGCGCACCGATCCCCGGCAGCCGCCGGTGACGATCGCGCGGATGCGGGTTCAGCCCGCCACCGGCGCCGCGTCGACCCGCACGGCGCGGTCGATGGGGATCGGCTGCCAGTGGAGGGCGCGGTAGCGCAGGTGGCCGTAGCCGCCCGCCAGGTGAAGCCACTTGACCATCCCCGGTTCCACGTGCGAGAAGTCGCGCCACTCCGCGAACTGGTACGGCTCGAAGCCATTGTACAGGATCAGCTGGCCCGGCTGCACGGCCGGCGTCACGCGCGCCTGCACGACGATCGATGCGCAGTCGTTGAAGACGCGCATGGTCTGGCCGTTCTCGATCCCGCGATCTGCGGCGTCGCGGTTGTTCAGGTGGGCGACGGGCTCGCCGCGAATCGTGTTCAGCATCATGCGGTTCGTGCTGTTCATGGAGTTGGCGCTCCACCGGGGGTGGCCGCCCGTGATCTCCAGCGGGTAGTCCCCGCCCTGGGCCGGTGCGTCCTTGTGCACGGGCAGCTCTTCACCGGCCTCCAGGAACCACTCGTGATCGATGTAGAACTGGGCTCGGCGGGTGAGGGTGGGAAAGGGCTCCTTCTTCTCCGTCTGCCAGCGGAACGGCGAGTGCGTCTCGTCGGGCCTCAGGTCCGAGGCCTGCGCGAGTGCCATGGAGGAACGGCCCCAGCCCGTGAAGCGCACCCAGCCCGTCTCCCGCAGCGTCGCGAGGGTGGTGCCGCTCGGGATGTTGCCCATCACCGCGGAGTCCCGGATCACCTCGTCGATCACGGCGTCGTCGTCGTCGAGCGCCCCGTCAAAGGAGATGTCCTCGTAGAGGGTGTCCAGCCGGACGGAGGTGCCGGCCGGCGTCGTCATCTCGACGAAGTTGCGCGCCTTCGCCCGCTCGCCGAGCTTCTTCGCGAGCATGAGCGTGATCTGCCACTCCGAGCACGACTCGCCCGCCGGCTCGACCGCGCGGTCGGACAGGGTCAGGTTCATGACGTCGGGCGTCGTGTACGGGAAGTTCGGCTTCTCGTAGTGCTGGGCGGCGGGCAGGACGATGTCCGAGTGCAGCCCGGTCGTCGTCATCCGCCAGTCCACCGAAACGATCAGGCGGAGCTTCGGCCAGAGGTGCTCCAGGAGCATCCGCTGTCCGCCGCGCTGACGCCGCAGCAGGTTGCCCCCGATCTCGACCAGGACGCGAGGGGGCGTGTCCGGCGCCGGCTGGACGGTTCCGGTCCACCAGCCGCGAGCGATGGCCTCCTGGAGGTAGTCGTCGAAGGAGCGCTTCATCGACGGATCGTTCCACTCGGCCCGGTTCCACGCCTCGCGATAGCCGCAGTGGTGGTACCAGAAGAAGGCGGGCGGGATCGAGCCGCCGCTCGCCGCTCCGGCGTACCCCATCTCCGCCATCAGGATCTCCTCGGTGAGCGTGGGATCCTGGGCGAGGAGGGCGTCGGTCACCTGCTGTGTGGCCGCGGACAGCTCTGCGGCGGCCTCCTGGCCGGGCCGGGACTTGGCGCCCAGCAGGAAGGGGCCGTCGAACATGCCCACGCCCCAGCTGCGGGCGCCCGTGCCGCGCTTGCCCCAGTTTCCGGTGAGCCCGAGGAGCAGGCACATGGCGCGCTCCATCAGGTCGCCGTGGTACGACTTGCCGGTGGTCCAGCCGAGGAGGATCCGCGTGCGGAGACGGGCGACCTTGCGCGCCAGCTTGCGGATCTCGTCGGGGTGGACGCCGCAGATGGCGGACGCGGCCTCGGGTGAGTAGTCCTCGAGTCGACGCCGCAGCCGCACGAATACGGGCTCGACGTCGACCGCGTTGCCGTCGAGCAGGGTCGCGCGGTAGCTCCCTTCCAGCGCCGGCTCCAGGTCGCCCAGGTCGAGCGTGCGGGGCGCCTCGGCGATCTCGCCGCGGCTGGCGTCGAAGAGGGTGAAGACGCTGTCGGAGCCCCCCTCCCGCAGGTCGCACTGCCGCAGGAAGCGACCGTCGTCGGTGCGAACCAGGAGCCCCAGATCCGTCTGCTCGCGCACAAAGGGCTCGTCCATCAGCCCTTCGTCGATGATGACGCGACACATCCCCAGGGCGAGGGCGGCGTCGGAGCCGATGCGGACGGGCATGAAGGTGTCGCCGTGGATGGCCGAGGGGCTGTAGTCCGGGGCGATGGTCACGACCTCGCCGCCGTTGAAGCGGGCCTCGACGATGTAGTGGTACCACGGGATGGCGCTGTAGGCGGGGTTGTTGGCCCAGATCAGCAGCAGCTCGGAGTGGAACCAGTCGTCGCTGCTCGGCACCGGGTCGAAGCGCCCAAAGGTGGCGTACAGGCCCGGGTTGAAGTCGTTGATCTCGGCCTGGACGTCCGTCGAGGTCACGCCCAGGCGCTGGAAAACGGGCCTCGAGAAGTTCATGGTCTGCGTGCCGCCCTGCCCCGGCGTGCCGAGGCTCACGATGCTCTGCGGACCCGACTCCTGGATCGCGTCCAGCATGGCGTCGGCGATCTCCGTGAGCGCCGCGTCCCACGAGACGCGCTTCCACTTGCCTTCGCCGCGCTCGCCGACCCGCCGCTGCGGGTACAACACGCGCTCCTTCCCGTAGAGCATCTGGCTCCATGCCGCCCCCTTCTGGCAGCCGGCGGGGTTCATGTCGGGGACGCCGGCTTCGACGGTCTTGAAGTTGCCGGCCTGCTCCTCGCGGAGGACGACGCCGTCCTTCACATACACGCGGTAGGGACAGTTGCTCGGGTAGCAATCGACGCAGTGGGTACCCCAGGCGATCTTGTCCCACTTCCATCGATCCCGATACGTGTCCGCCCAGGCGCCCCGGGCGGCGCGCGGCTTCGGCGGGTCCGTCATTTCGACTCCTCTGCGCCCCGACGCTACGGCGAGGTTCGCGCAGATTGCGGGGAGGCGGCTATGACCCCCATCATATCGGGCCTTCGCCCGGCCCCCGGAGCTTCCTCCTTCGCATCGGGGGTGGCGGTTGATAGAGTCCCATCCGGACCCAGGAGCTTCCGATGCGCCGCTTGAGCCGGATCGAGAAATGCGTCGACTGGGAACAGCCCCTGCACGAGATCGCCATCGAGGCGACGGGCCTGGAGGACTTCGGGGACTCTTCCTACCTGGATGGGCTGCGGGTTCTGCTCGAGACCTACGACATCGGC
>JAOTUO010000283.1 GCA_029863845.1 Myxococcales bacterium | reverse complement strand
CCGGCCGGCCGCTCTTCGATCTCTCCGAGGCCGACTTCGTGATCGACTTCGGTGCCGACGCCATGGAGAGCTGGCTCTCCCCCGTCGAATACGCGCGCCAGATCGAGCAGGCGCGGGACGTGACGGTGCACCCGGACGGGGGCGCGCGCCTGGTCTACGTGGGGCCGCGGCTCTCGGCCACGGCGGGCAACGCGGACGAGTGGATCCCGGCGCGGCCCGGAAGCGAGGGGATCCTCGCGCTCGCGATTGCGCGCGCCGCCTTCGACCGGGCGCGCGCAAAGGGGAGGGCGGTCGGAGGCGACCCGGCGCTGCTCGAGGGCGTGCTCGCGGGCTTCGCGCCCGAGGCCGTCGCGTCGCGCACGGAGGTGCCCGCGGAGACCATCCGGCGCCTCGGAGCGGCCATGGTCGAGAGCGCGCGCCCGGCGGCGCTGCCGCCCGGCGTGGCGCTCACCAGCCGCCGGGCGGTCGTCACCACCGCGGCGGTGCTGCTGCTCGACGCCGTGGTGGGCGCCGTGGGGAAGACCGTCCAGGTGGTGCCCGCGACGGAGGCCGCCGACGAGCCGGCGAGCTTCCGCACGGTGATGCGGCTGATCGACGCCATGAAGTCGGGGGATCTGGAGGTCCTGCTGATCCACGGCTCGAATCCGGTGTACTCGCTGCCGCCCGACGCGGGCTTCGCGGAGGCGCTCGACCAGGTGGAATTCGTCGTCTCGTTCGCCTCCGCGCCCGACGAGACGAGCGCGAAGGCGCACCTGATCCTTCCCGACCACACGCCGCTCGAATCGTGGGGGGACGCGGCGCCGCGGCCGGGGATCCGCTCGCTCGTCCAGCCCACCGTCCGCCCCCTCTACGACACCCAGGCGCTGGGCGACACCCTGCTGCAGACGGCACGGGCCGCCGGCGAAGGCGTCGCGGCGAAGCTCCCCTCGGGCAGCTTCCGGGGCGTGCTCGAGGCCGCGTGGTCCGAAACGGACTTCCGAGCAGCCCTGGCGAGCGGCGGCGTCTTCGGCGCGCCTGCGGCTGCCGCCACGGCGGAGGTCTCGCCCGGCGTGGCCAAGCTCGAGTTCAAGGAGCCCCAGCTCGAGGGCGACGGCGCCTTCGTCCTGCTTCCGCATCCCTCGCCGCTTCTGTACGACGGGCGCGGCGCGAATCTGCCCTGGCTGCAGGAGACGCCGGACCCCGTGACGAAGATCGCCTGGCAGTCGTGGGTCGAGCTGAGCCGGAAGACCGCGAGTGCCCTCGGCGTCGAGCCGGGTGACGTCGTAGCCGTCGAGACGATCTTCGGTCGCGTCGAGGCGCCGGTGCTGCCCCGCGGCGGTCTTCGCGACGACGTCGTGGCCGTTTCGATTGGCCAGGGGCACAGCGTCGGCCGCTTCGCCTCGCGCGACGGCGCGCCGCGTGGCGTGAACGTCGTTTCGCTGCTGCCGGCGCTCACCGACGAGGCCGGCGGCCGCGCCTGGCTGACCGCCCGCGCGAAGGTCATGAGGACCGACCGCTTCGAGCGGCTCGCGCTCGCGCAGGCGAGCGACAACCAGCGGGGGCGCGGGCTCGCCGAGTCCGTCTCGCTCGCGGCGCTGGCCCGGAGCGGCTCCGAGGCGGAGGCCCACGCGTCGGCGGCCACGGGCGACGGACACGACGGGGCGGACGGCCACGGCGAAAGCCACGAGATCGTGCGGCCCTTCGACGCCGCCGCCGACGCGGTGAGTGACAGCCAGTACCGCTGGGGCATGGCCATCGACCTCGACCGCTGCACCGGGTGCAGCGCCTGCGTCGTCGCCTGCGCCGTCGAGAACAACATCCCCTCCGTGGGAGAGGAAGGCGTCCTGCGCAACCGGACGATGCAGTGGATCCGGATCGAGCGTTACCTCGGCGACGGCGAACCGACGCTCGAGATGGGGCGCCCGGCCTATCGCGACCACGAGACGCTCGGGGGCGTCGACGTACGCCACCTCCCGATGTTGTGCCAGCAGTGCGGGGCGGCGCCGTGCGAGCCGGTGTGTCCGGTGCTGGCGACCTACCACAATCCCGAAGGGCTGAACGGGATGATCTACAACCGCTGCATCGGCACGCGGTACTGCTCGAACAACTGCCCCTACAAGGTGCGTCGCTTCAACTGGTTCGACTACGGCATCGAGAACTGGCCCGAGCCGATGGGCCTGGGCCTCAATCCCGACGTCACGGTGCGCGGCCAGGGCGTGATGGAGAAGTGCACCTTCTGCATCCAGCGGATCCAGTCGGCGCGCCAGACGGCGAAGGACGAGGGCCGCCCGATCGCCGACGGCGAGGTCGCGCCGGCCTGCGCCCAGACCTGCCCGACCCGGGCGATCACCTTCGGGAACCTGAGGGACGAGCAGAGCCGGGCTTCTCGCCAGGTCGCCGAGAGCCAGGGCCGCGCCTACCACGCCCTCCACGTCCTCAACACGCGCCCCTCGATCTCCTACCTCGCCAAGGTGAAGCGCGATGAGCAAGGCCGCGAAGCGGCCGCGCAGCACGCCGGAGGCGTGCGAAGGCGGGCCCCTGCGGAGGAAGGCCGCGAAGCGGCCGCGCAGCACGCCGGAGGCGTGCGAAGGCGGGCCCCTGCGGAGCAAGGCCGCGAAGCGGCCGCGCAGCACGCCGGAGGCGTGCGAAGGCGGGCCCCTGAGCAGGAAGGGAGTCGCGGATGACGCCGCCGCCCGCCGAGTCCGTGGCTGCGATGATCCGCCCGGGGCCGCCTCCCCGGGACTCCAAGATCAACCGCGACATCCTGTCGGTGATGGAGGGGGCGTCGCTCCCCTACTGGCTGCTCCTCGCCATCGTGGGCGGCTTCGTCGCGCTGGCCGGCGGCATCTGGCTCTACCAGGTCTACAAGGGCCTGGGGATCGCCGGCTACGTCCACCCCGTCTTCTGGGGCACCTACATCGTCACCTTCGTCTTCTGGGTCGGCATCGCCCACGCGGGGACGCTGATCTCGGCGATCCTCTACCTGTTCCGGGCGAAGTGGCGGGCCGCCATCAACCGCAGCGCCGAGGCGATGACCGTGTTCGCGGTCCTGACAGCCGCCCAGTTCCTGGGCATCCACGTCGGTCGCATCTGGAAGTCGTACTTCATCCTTCCGTACCCGAACCAGCGGGGGCTGTGGGTGAACTTCAAGAGCCCCCTGCTCTGGGACACCTTCGCGATCTCGACCTACGCGACGATCTCCGCGGTGTTCCTTTTCATCGGACTCATCCCCGACATCGCCATCGCCCGCGACCGCGCGAAGGGATGGCGGAAGGTGCTCTACACGATCCTCGCCCTGGGCTGGCAGGGCACCGCGCTGGAGTGGAAGTCGCACAGCCGCACGGTCCTGCACCTCTCCGGCCTGGCGACCCCGCTGGTGCTCTCGGTCCACAGCGTGGTGTCCTGGGACTTCGCCATGTCCATCGTCCCGGGATGGCACGCCACGATCTTCGGCCCCTACTTCGTCGCCGGCGCCATCTTCTCGGGATTCGCGATGGTGCTGACCATGATGATTCCCGTACGGCGCATCTTCGGCCTCGAGGAGCACATCACCGACTACCACCTCGAGAACATGGCGCGCTTCCTCCTGCTCACCTCGATCATCGTGGGCTACGCGTATTGCGCCGAGTACTTCATCGCCTGGTACAGCGGCGTCGAGGCCGAGCAGACCAGCTTCTGGCTGCGCGCCTTCGGCCCCTACTGGATCTCGACCTGGGTGATGATCCTGTGCAACGCGGTCTTCCCACAGCTGCTCTGGTTCAGGAAGCTACGGACCAACGTGCCCTTCCTGTTCGTCCTGTCGGTGCTCATCAACGTCGGCATGTGGTTCGAGCGCTACGTCATCATCATCAGCGGCCTCTCCCGCGAGTACGATCCGTCGGCCTGGGGCATCTACACGCCGAGCTGGGCCGAGCTCGGCATCGTCGCTGGAAGCTTCGCCTTCTTCAGCATGTTCTTCCTGATCTTCCTGAAGCTGTTTCCGATCGTGGCGATCGCCGAGGTGAAGGAGATCGCCATCCACGAGAAGGAACACCCCGGCGGGGAATGGGAGCACGCCCACACCTACGGGGAGATCCACTGATGCCGACCCTGCTGGGAGTCTTCGACCACCCGCTGTCGGCAGCCCGCGTGACGGAGCGGCTGCGGGGCCGCGGCTATACCGACCTCGAGGTCTACTCGCCGGTGCCCTCCCACGAGCTCGACTACGCGGTCTACCCCAAGCCGAGCCGGGTCCGGATCTTCACGTTGATCGGCGGGCTCGTGGGCGTCGTCACCGGCTACGCGATGACGATCTGGATGGCCAACGACTGGCGGATCATGCTGGGCGGCAAGCCCTTCTCCTCGATTCCCCCCTACACCATCATCGCCTTCGAGTTGACGATCCTCTTCGGGGGCCTCCTCACCGCCCTCGGGCTCTTCGTCGTCGCCCGGCTCCCGCGCTTCAAGCGCGATCGCGCCTACAGCAAGCGCTTCTCCGCCGAGGACTTCGGCGTGGCGGTTCGCTGCCGGGATCGCGATGTCGCCGAGGTCGACGCGCTGATGCGCGCCCACGATGCGCTGGAGGTCGAAGTTGTCCCTGGCTGACCGCCGCCGCACCGCGCGCCTGCTGTTCGCGGCGCTGATCCTGGTGGCAACCGGGTCGCTGGGGTGCTGGGAGCAGTGGTCCAACGACTGGTTCCCGCAGATGAAGCGCCAGCGGGCGGTCCAGGCCTTCGAGGACTTCGACTTCGAGGGCCGGCACCACGCCTTCTCCCCTCCGGAGGGCAGCGTGCCGATCGACGGCGGAGAGGCGCCCGTCTCGAATCTGATCGACGAGGCTTCCGACCACCTCGTCAACCCCCATCCGAGGAGCCTGGCCTCGCTCGAGAACGGCCGCCTGCAGTTCGAGCGCATCTGCGCCACGTGTCACGGGGGCGGGGGGCTCGGCGACGGGCCGGTGAGCATGATGGGACCGATCCAGGGGCCCTTCGCCGCCGTGTTGCCGGTCGCGGGACCCGCCAGCATCGCGAGGGTGCGCAGCGACGGACACATCTACACGACGATCCGCTACGGACGGCGGCGCATGCCGGATTACGGTCGGATTCCCGCGGAAGATCGCTGGGACATCGTGAACTACATCCGTTACCTGAACGAGCAGCAGGGGAACGTGCCGTGAATCCGCACGCCGTCGAGCGAGCGAATCCCCGCGAAATCCCGCGGGCCTGGGTCGTCGCCTGCGGGGTCCTGATCGCCGTCGGCGTGGTCGCCTTCCTCGCGGGTCTGGTGATCGATTCCGATACGGCCTGGCGCGCCTATCACGTGAACACGGTCTACTACGCGACCCTCGCCCAGGGAGGCCTGTGCCTGGCCTGCGCCTTCGTCATCATCGGCGCGCGTTGGACCGGTCCCGTCCGGCACGTGGCCGCGGCGCTGGCGGCGTGGGCGCCCATCACCTTCGTCCTCACCGCACTGAGCTGGTTCGGGCGGGAAGCGATCTACACGGCCTGGATTGCCGGAGCGCCGCACGGCAAGGAGGCCTGGCTCAACATCCCGCGGCTCTACGTCACGGACCTCGCGATCCTGGCGGTCCTCGCCCTGCTGAGCGTCCGCTTCCTGAAGCTCTCGTTCCGCCCCGCCCTCCACGGCGCCGGCGAGCAGGC